>JASLKH010000067.1 GCA_030747675.1 Candidatus Thalassarchaeaceae archaeon
GCTGCACGCTTCCAGTCATTTCCAGATTCCTTCGAATTATTGGGTTCGATGGCCAGTCAATTCAGGCAGGTTGGAAATGCAGTTCCACCAATTCTTGCCGAAGCATTGGGTAAGGCCATTATTCAAGCCATTGAATAAACACCGAAACCACTGTTCAGCCTACTGCTTTATGTGGTTTGAACTAGAGGGTACCCTGTGCTCAATTAACCATAGGGTCATCGCCCACTGCCGATACATCGTATCCCTCTGGGGCAGGTAACATTGTTTGTGATTTCTCAAACATGTCACGCACATTCTCTTCGATTCTTCGTGCGTCATCCAACAATTCATTCAATGGTATTTCACGGTCAACCAATTCACTCACCGCTTCTGCAGCGATTGCAGCTGCGCGGGCATCGGGGTACATTGGATTACATTCTGCCAATAATGCAGTGATGTCTAGGCCTCTACGATCTCCTTCTGAAAGAAGGTATCCTGCGATTCCAGAAACAATTCCTTGCTGCATTCTTGGTACTCCAGCGTCAACTAATTTTTTCCGGCCCGCTGGATTGCTTGAAACACCCCATATATCGCTGGCCTCTTTCTCTCCCAATTCATTGCCAATGACTCCATCGATGATAATGAGGCGATCAAAGCCTCCTTCTGTATACCACTTGAGAACTGTTTCAGCGAATTTCACATCATAGGCTGCAGGGAATTGGATTTCAGAAGTAAACACTCCCACACCTTCACCTTGGTAAACTCTAACTGGGTGCTTGGGGACTGCATCCTGTACCAATGCCATCGCGGGAAAGTTCTCATCAAGAACTGTGCCCAATTGCTCTAAATCCCATTCTCTAATGATGTGGCTGGCTGCTATCACACCAACCATTCCTGTACTAGAAAATCCACAAATTGCAACGCCTCCCAACTTCGATGCATCTGCACCGCCATGCAAAACCAATGAGTAACCGTCCCCCACCATATTTATCCCTCAAATTCGATAGTCAAGAACCCGTCGATTAAGCCTCGAAGGCCTCCCAGTCTTCTTCGTCAGGGTACTTGTACCACCACTGACCCACTTCATCCTTCCACCATTCCACGCCTTCGTCATCAACGTGATAGTCTTCATCCTGAGTGTAATCATGCTCAGTTTCTTCTTCCCAGTGCCCCTCTTGTGGTTCTTCATAAGCTTCTTTGTAAACCTCTACTGGTGCAGGTGAATGGGTGCTGGGTTTTGGTTTCGCTTTTGTTGGTCTTGATGATGAGCCCATTGTTGTCAATTCTTCCAAACTCTTGCCCTTTGGAATTTCAATAACCTCGGATTCATCATTTGAATCATTCATCCAATCTTCATCTTCTTCATCATCAACATCATACTCGTCATCCGATCTAGACATGACCATTCTCAGACCAACCATTCCAACAATAGCCAAAACTACTACGATTATTGCCACAATGAGCATCGTACTCATGCCAGATTCCGACTCAGATGAACTGCCTCCAGATTCATTATTATCTGGTGTGTTATCTGGAGAATCTGGTACACTAACAAATCCATAATACAGTGGGAACGAATTTGAGGCTGTAATCCAATCAGTTGCAGTCATCGTGATTGTAATCGTAATACTGCCGTTATTTGGAATCGCTCCTGTAGTCCAAGAATCTGGGCTAATTGTAAAATCAAGAGTGCCGTTCTCTAAAATTTGAACTTGTGAACCTGCCAAATCATGACTGAAGGTAGGGGTAGATTCTGAATAGCTAAATGAAAATACCAAAAATGCACTGACATTGTTTGGATTTGTAAGTGTACATTGAGCTGAGTTCTCTTGCAAATTGATCTGTGCCATTGAACTATTGCCAAGGATTTCCCAATCTTCATTCCCACAATCAAAGGTAACCCACACCAACTCATATGTCTCAGGTTCGGGCTCGGGCTCAGGGTCAGTTGAATGGTCATATGGCACTAAGATGACAGATGTTGAACTGGGCTGGATGTTAAGCCACCAGGGCGGTGAAGATACTGTCACGTTGACCCACCCCTCAGTCAAGTATGTCACCGGAAGACTAGCATCCCCATTGGCATCAAATTGCATTTGACCTGATTGACCAATTACACCAATGCTAGCCACCTGCCAATCCAAATTTTGGCCTGTTAGCAAGGATTGTTCTGCTGCAGAAGATGTCAAAGTGAATTGGGTGGTTCCTGCATCATTTGAATCCAATTGAATGGTTGGGGTGCTTGTGCTGAGGGTTGCATCTACTGTAACAATAATTGTACTAGTGGTACTAGATGGTGAAATTTGTTGTCCATTGGAATATATTCCTCCACCCCATGATGCTGTTACTACTATTTCTCCACCATGTGGTCCAGCAACTGCAACGAAATCAAGCCAGTCTGTCCAACTTTGGGATACAGAGCCAATTATGTTGGTCGTGACTGGGATGTCAACTTGAGTTGTTCCTGTATTCAATTGAATATTGATAATTTCATTGTCAAGGGGAACTGATTCAGAAGTCAACTCCAAACCAATGCTGAGTGGAGATCCGGATTTGACGTGGATTCCTGAATGAGTTCCATCGTCAAAATCACCGGCGCCAACAATATCCAAAATTAAGTCACTAGAACGGACTGAGTTATTTATTGGAGACACGGGGCCTACAGTTACAACATTCCAGTATGCATTGTTACTGGTGTCAACAGCAACTGCTGCTGCCCAATAATCAGAGTTCTCATCTAATCCAGTCATTAGCATCGACGTCATTGGATTCTGACCACTGACATTAGCAACTGGAGTCAAGCCTGATGCATTGCTGAAATCTACTAATTCAAAATAAATAAGGGTGTACATGACATCGTTTGATGTAGACATCTGCCATGATAAATTGAGGGTGTCACCTTGATCGTTGGGGACATCATTCAATGAGACAATAGGTGCATCTGGAGGTGTTGTATCTACTATAGGTGGATAATCAGGTACTGATACCTGTACAATATTAGAGATAGGGGAGTATATCGAATGATTGTGTATGGAACGAATAGCATAATCCCATTGCATATTTGTTACTGCATCTGTATCTGTATAGGTATTATTCAATGGCGAAATGACAGCATGAGGGGGTGCAAATAGAGAGATTTGTGTGCTAACTGGTGCCCTGTATAATTCATAGCCGACACAATCTGTTGAATTTGTCCAAGTCAAATTGACTTGACTGAAGTTGTAATCTGTAAGTGACAGTGTTGGTGCAGGTGGTAAGGGAATATTATTCACTCCGGCTTCCCACTCTATTTCCAAAGTATTCAATGAGAACTCACCAGCCATTGTTGACGTGAAATCCAATGGAATCACAATATCTCCCACGCCAAGAAGCATGTGGTTGTTCAATACATTAGACAAATTCATATTTGAAGGATTTAACTCTACTACAAATGCTGCAGTGTAAGTCATGTTGAGATTTGATTGTGTCATCGTCCCCGCACCTTGGCTACGGAAAACCGGTTCCATTGCAGCCCAAGTTATGCCATAGAAATCATAGAAAATTTGGTTTGTGGCTAGTTCTGAGCCGACATTTGTAATGATGTTTCCTTGATCATTTGTACCGAGGGGGGAAGTGGAACTTGCATAGCCTTCCATGGCCATCTCGATGACACCATCGCCTTCTAGATCCCATTCTACGGTTTGCCAAGCACCAACCCACAAACCGAGTGAACTCTCTCCTGCAACCACCAATTTTTCACTTAGTCCGTCTCCATCTAAGTCTGCAAAGAGAATGTCTCGAGGTGATGTGTAAGGTGTAAAAGATGTTGAATTTGAATGAAGTCCGCCATTACCATCAAAATCACGCGCTTCAATGTAACCAGTAAATGATGAATCTGAGCCATCTGGATTGCCTGGGTCTGATGAAAAGAAGCCAGGGGTGCCATCACGGTCGTGGTCGCCAATTGTGAAATTGAACATTCCCGCTGTTGTCAGAGAAGAAGTCCCCCAACCAGTACCATTCCAGGTAGCCATACAACCTCCTGTCAACGATGTGCCTATTATATCGTCAAAACCATCTAAATTCCAATCCATAACTTGCATTGCCCCACCCATGCATTCAAAGCTTTGAGTGGAGACTATCCAAGTATTTGCTGAAAAATTCCACAATGTATTGTAATTAGTTGTCATGTCTTCTTCAGAGACGACGATTGTGAGACCTGTGCCAAAGAATTGTCCTGCGGCTAAACTTCTGAAACTGTTCATACCTGGGACACTGGTACCAGAGTTGATCGTGGCAGGAGTGCCTGTTGGACCAAATGCGCCTGCACTGAAAATTCTAGAATTTAATTCTCCATCTGCATCAATAGATACGAGGTCGTCTTGGCCGTCTGAATCAATATCTGCAAGTATTGCATCTGCAAACAATGAGTCCATAGTTAAGTTCACAGAATGTGCCCAACCACTTGTTCCTGACAAGTGCTGACAAAGCGTCTTTTCAATTGAATCGATTGCTAATAAATCTGTTTTCCCATCGCCATTGGCATCTCCTGTGATAAGGCGCTCCGCCCCTGAACAAGTTCCAAACCAAGATGTTTGCAATGATGTTGATGTTGAATTCCAACGTGTCCAACCAATGTGCGGCCACGAACTTCCATTAGTTCCTACATGGTCTTCGACAAGGAAAATACCATCTTCATTTCCATCTCCATCCATATCTCCAACAACTAAATCCTTGATGTTTCCAACTGCCGTAAACTGTGATTCGAGAATCGGACTAAACCCTATACTCAAATCAGTTTGAGACATTGATGCACCTGATGGTAAATTCCAATTTCCGGCTTGAAGCCAAGATTGATTTCCATTCGTGCTAATAGATGTATTATTCGTACCTGAAGAAAATGTTGTCTGCGCACCTAAATCTCCAAAGCCAGAACCTCCCAAATGCCACTCATAAAATCCATCACTATCAATGTCTAATGTCAGTTGACCGGGGGATGGATCGTTAGAGTCATAGCTAATTTGGAATGTTGCATCCCCAATTGTTGTATTCCTCTGAATTGTTACATTAGTACTAGTCGTACTAGATGGATTTGTGGCTAAATCTACAGAAAAAGTTCCGTCGGTGAACGTTTCTATTGTTCCCGATGTGGGATTAGCAGCAGCATTTGGAATCATTACAAAAACACTGGAAAGGAGAAGGAATGCTACAATCACAGTGTGTGAAACTCTGGTCTCTTTACGCACGCGCGCGAGTGGCATCGGGTTTGGGACGTAACATGATAGTTAAGTTGCCTTCGGCTAAAATGTCAAGTTCTGCACGATGAGAGTGATTTTGGTCTTTAGCCGGAAATCAAAATTTAGAGACTGGAATTGGTGAGATGTCTTCTTAGAACGTTATAGACGGAACGATTAAAATAACTTGTCTTCTGGTTGTAATTGGCCGGTGAAAACTTGGTAACAGGTTCTGATGGGACAAATGATTCGCGCCTGCTGATTCGCGTCAGTGGCTTTGAAATTGACATATCTGGATCACAACGTGAGGTGGATGCAAAAATGCTGAAAATTAGTGAAGGTGAACAATGGTCAACTGCAATTGCAAAGGTTCGAAGTGCGCGTGAAGCGGCAATTGCAGCAGCAGTTGAAGCTGCAAAGAAGTCTGGATTGCCCGACCGCGGTACTGCTTTTCATGCATTGATTACGAATAGTAGTTTAACGAAAAAACCGGATCAAGTATTGGCTGCAATTCAATATCTTCGCGATGTAGAAGGAATTGCAGATTCCCCACCCCGTGTATTGAAAGATCTCTTTTCCGATGCTGGTCTTGAACCACCAGAAAATTTGTCACTATATCTAAACCGATTACTTGAGCGTGAATTTATTGGATATCCTCCAGGCACACCTGAAAAGAACCGGTTTGCAATTCTAACACCTGAGGGTCGCGCTCATTTGGACCGTCGTTCTGGTGCTTGAGGGGTTAATTTGGTCATGTCCAATCGTGGGGATGACCCACGAGATAATGTTGGTGAAGATAGCACCATTTTGGACTGGTCATTTCAAAGTCATCCAAATGTCAACTTAGGGAAAGGGAGGCATGCTGGCTCAAATTTCCGAAGAGCCATTCTAGATCGTGCAAACCTCTCGGAAGGGGATTTCTCTGCATGCGATTTCAGGAAAGCGAGCTTGGTAGAAGTAGACATGATGAAATCTGCATTTGATAATTCAGATTTCAGTGGGGCCGACTTAAGGAAGGCGAAATTAAATCTCTCTAATTTCAACAACTGTAAATTTGACGGGGCTGATTTACGGGGAATTCGTGGGAAATATGCAATCTGGCGTGGATCCAATTGGTGGGATGCAAAAATCGATGAGGAGTTGCGCACTGCTTTGTCAAAAAAATGGCCTAAACCAGATTGATTTATTCTTCTTCAAAGGACATTGTTTCCATCAAGGTCTTATGCGAAAGAGCTGCTCTTCCAGAAGCAAACATCAATGGAAGGAAGGCCGCACCAAGACAAAATAATCCACAGAATATCATCACGAAACTCACAGTAGTAAATGTGAGTGCAACTACCTTTGGAAGATGTGATGATGCTTGATGACTTGTGAATCCGGACCAAATGTATGATACAGTCATTATTCCTGCACCCGAGGTTCCATATTGTACCCCTTTACGATTACCACGGAATAATAATACTCCACCAATTACTAGTAGAACTGCTACTATAATATCGACATAACTGCTTATTTTTGAGTAAGATGAGTTTTCAATTTCTTCAACATACATTCTAATATCATCTTGAGTTAAATTCTCATCTGTTGTTCCATTAAATTGTTCATATAATTGATGAATATAGTCATCATCATATCCATCAGATAGAAGACCGGTCACCCCTGAGTATCCGGAAATTAGCGCACCAAGAAAAAGAATAATTGCTGATGTAATTGGAATTGCTGCATTGGGCCTCACTTTTGGCTTCGGAACTACTAAAGTTTCACTTTCATCGAAGATGACTGATCCAATATCTGCATCCGACATGACCTTTTGGCGAAGAAGACACACCTTCAATGCTCTGTGCAGTTTTGAAGTCGTTCCGCAATTTCTGCAGGGACTGATTGTTTCTCAAACGTCTTCATGTTAACACATACAGTGACTACTTTGGCATCCCAACAGAGTATGCCCTTTTGATTTGAGAATTGATACCGCCAAGTAATCGAACTGTTGCCCACTGACTCGATCCAAATCTTACATTGAATTTGATCACCATAGCGTAGAGGGGATATGTGGTCTGATTCTGTTCGGACTGCAGGGAAACCAAGATGCATTTCTTGAGTTATTGTAGGGTAATCAATTCCACAAATCAGTTCCCATGATTCTTCAAAGAAGCGGTGAGCCAAGTCAAAGTATTCTGGATAAAATACAACCTTTGCCAAATCGATCATTGGAAAGTCAACACGACGTTGTAACACCACTGCCATGCCATTGGCTCACCCCCATCTACAATGAAGATGGCGGACCCACCGCGATTCGAACACGGGTTTGAGGCTCCGCAAGCCCCAGTGATATCCAGGCTACACTATGGGTCCAGCGAGCCGACCACCGGCCACTTCCTCTTAATCCGAACGGTTCAAACACTATTGCTGTAAACACGCTTACCTGTACTGGAATCTTGTCTCCAAACTAATTCTTTGCAATGCCTCGGAATGAAAAATCCAATCTTCCTTGCAGTAAGCCCATGATTCTTCATTCGTAAATCAATTGATAACCATGCCACAATTTGTGAGGCTGTGCAACCAGGATTGGTTGCAACATAATTCAGTATCTCTTCTCTAAGCCGGCGAAGTCTAGCTTCTTTTTGGGGACCTTTAGCCATAACCTAATTTTGTCTTCAATAGTATATTAGAGACAGATGGGGAACCCCCGGGGGCCCTTCACTGGTGACTTTATTGCAGTGGTAAAACTGTCTTCCAACGTGACTCTGCCAGCTTTTTTGCATTTGGTCCATTTCTTGGATTTGGAGTTTTATGAAGCAAAGTGCCATGCATTCCTTGAACGTTGAATTTTATGCGTGCTTCAACAGAACGATCTCGCTCTGCCATTTGCAACGCATCATCATCAAGTTCGATGGTGCCAAGTAATTCATTTCCACCCAAATTTCTAACCTCAAGGTTATTCCCAGAAAGACTGATTCGGGGGGCAAAGTCATGATCATTGGGTTCATCCATCCAGACATCCAAGTCAATAACAACCTTGTCTCTAGATGTGACCTTCTTGATATCAATAGAAGTGACCATTAAACCACCCCAGATGTTGCTAGTTCAAATCGGTTCCCATCAGTAAACAAGGAATCAAACACCCACTTCACTGACCCGAGGGACCAACACTACAAACTCTACTACCAATTCCCAGTCATTACCACCATCTGGATCTATTTCATCGATAAGGAAATCTGGATCTGCTTGTTCGGCTTCAATAATCCACGTCCATTCGCCTTGACCAAATCGCATTCCCGATTGATTGACTAGCATTTCCATCAATTGCTCTAATGAATCTGCAGAGAGATTATTCTGGCTTTCTGAAGAAGGATTGATTTCTTCGCGGCTAATCGATGCTGTAGAATTCTTTGTGATGTTTTCTTGTTCAGTGCGTGCTGTACTGCTCCAGCCATCGTCTCGTACATTTACTGTGAGTGTGAAATTATCTTGAGGTAGCATTGTGGGAAGAATATCCATCGCCAATGTTAAAGTTGCATTGACAGATAAAATTCTACCTGCTTCACCAGGTATGTGGGTTACACTATACGATTCACCTTGTTGAAGATAATCGCCCCATTCGGCCTCTACAATAATTTCTTGCCATATCACCTGATACGTACGAGGAAGTACTTCTAGTGACCAATCTTTGGTGATACTTGCTCCTCTTTCATCTGTAACTGTAACTGACCCTGAATAATTGCCACTAGAATTGAATACAAATTCAACTAAAGGTTCTGATGAAGCGGATTCATCAATCGATATCCAATTAAATATCCAAGAAAATGTGAGGTCTTCGCCTTCAAAGTCAAAGGATGAGGAGGCGTCAATCACAGCAGAATTCCCAGTACGTATTTTGGCAGGCATCGATATGCTAATTTCGGGATACCCATTTACAAATAACATCGCAGTATCACTATCTTCTCCACCTTCATCATTGGTTGCTATGACTCGAATTTCGTACAGTCCTGGTTGTTCAAATACATGGCTTGTATACCCCTGAAGCGAATCCATGGATGTACCATCTCCAAAATCCCATGTGTAGCCAGTAATGATAGTACCATCCGGACTAGAAGATTCACGTGCATCAAAATTTACCGAATCTCCGGCATTAATTTCTTCCCTGTCCGCAGAAAGTCGTGCTGTAGGTTCTATGGGGCCACCAAGCCCTGTACATCCTGCAAATATTGATGCAAAAAGACAAAAAATTGTGAGAGAAAAAATTGGGCGCAAACCGGCATTATTGGAAATGCGTTGGTTCGCCATGCCAAGCCCTGTACATTGAAACTTTAGAAGATTGACGTATCGCTGACTCATTAATTGCACTCGTTTCACCCCTTTGGAATGATGCGAAGGCACTTCGATGGGCGCAAGTTCAAACGATGTCGTTGCCCAAGGGATACCATGGCGAGTGACCCCTTAGCTGGACATCGAGTCCTTGGATTCGATTTAGAGACTACTGGGCTTAACTCTAAACAACACCGTATTGTTCAATTCGCCCTAATCGGATGTGATTCAAACGGGGAAGAAATACACATAGAAGATCTAGTTAATCCACAAAGAAAAATACCTCCAGAGGTAACCAATATTCATGGGATTTCAGATTTTGATGTCCGAAATAGTCCGTCATTCAAATTCTATGCTGAACAGATTTATTCAGCAATAAGCGGTTCAGTCTTAATTGGTCATAATATTGAACAATTTGATTGGCCTTTTCTCAAATCTGAATTCTTACGTGTTGGAATGTTAATGCCCGAACCACTCGTTATCATTGACACATTGAAGATTGCGCGGAAATTAAAATTGCCTCCTAGGCACCAATTAGCTTCATTGTGTAGACAATTCAATATTTCATTGGAAAATGCACACACTGCTGGTGCTGATGCCGCTGCAACTCTATTGCTTCTACACAAAATGATGGCCGCCCATCCACAACACTTCAGAAGACCTGTTGAAGATATACCAAATTGGACAAATAGTCGTGATTCAGATGGCGAAAATACCGATAGATTAGGCCCCAGCATCGAAGACTTACCAATTGTAGATGGAAGCAATGGTTGGATGAGGGAGGCCTCCGATGGAGTTATCATTTCAAGAGGGAGAAATCGGGGGCGTACACTTTCAGAAATACGAATCAGTGACCCATCCTATCTCAATTGGTTACTGTCTCCAGCTGGTCCATTAGAAAAGGAAGCGCTCGATGCAGTGAAAGCCTCAGAACACTAAGAACGTTCCATCGTTGCTTGAATCGTATATGGTAAAACACCAATACTTGCAACCAACGACCCTGCAAGGCCAAGTAAATACAGAATGGAGCCTGTGTTGATATTATCTGAATCCATTGCTGGAATTGAAAGGTCCGGGACTCCCTCTGCAAGTAAAAATAATCCAATAATTTCAATTGACCAGACAAGGACAAACGTAAGCAACATCTCCATGAAAAGAGTACATGATAACTTGAATGTACCAGACCAACCCAATAGTGGTACATCTTGACCATCGGAAAGTAATGACCGGTTGTGAAGAGATTGATTGACTGCATGAACTAATATTTGGATTAACGAAATTGTACTCAAACATAATGCAAGAATAAACAAGATTAGATTGATGAGTAAACCTGTTGATCCTTCAACGGAATTTTGTGCTGAATTACCTCCTAAAATTAGACAAAGAGAAAGAAAAATCAAAGGGGTGGCAAACATTAGAGACTGGATACCCAAATTCAATATCTTGTAGCCTTCAAAAAGAGAAGAGATACTGAAATTTTCAGACCTTTCTTGCCAACCTTTCTCAATTGTCTTTCTTTTAGCAGCAGATTTGCTGTGATATTGTTTGTCAAAGTACCTTTCCCACTGTTCACCTTCTGTTTGATCAGCATGATGCATTTGTGGCCTCTTTACAGTAAATCCACTGAATCCACCATCATTTCCGTCTTGCTGGTCACCATCAGAATCAACAACATCTCCATACCACTCCTCTTCTTCCTGTTCTCTAGGTGAGTGCTCTCTTGAGGAAGGTGGGGGACCGCGGCGGCGGGTGCCTACATCGTCCCGAGACATGGACCTCGATTGGGTACTAGATTCTTCAATCCGCCGCTTGTTTTACTACTCTAATCACGTTTTATGCCCTGAAGTAATGGTGACCAGGGTAAAACATCACACCAATCTCCTAACTTCCAAGTTTCACCATCTAATCGGACACCACCGAGGAATACTGGGCCTTCATGTCCCTCCTCAATCAAAGATTTGAGGCGCTCTAGTGCCTGTCCTGCAAAAACTGCACCCGCTCTTTGACCTGTCCTAGCAAGGTTTCCATCCTCATCAAGAGGGGCCATTCTTTCAACCAAACAAATACCATTCTCAATTTCGACTTTCTCCAATACTGCTATCATATCTCGAAAGATTCCCGATGGTTTCAATTCTCCTTGTGCTTGTGCCCAAACCCAAGCCGGGCACCATGCCTTCCATTCACAAAATCCGCATGCTTCTGAGCCTGGTTTGGCTTCCATTGGGGTGTCCGTTATTTTGCTAGCCTCCCATGCCTCAAATGCTTCAGGTAATACACTCGGGCCTTCGGCTTGGAATACAACTGATCCATTTGAATACCAACCTTCTGCCTTAACTGGTGGGTGATCTGGGTTATTCTCACAAAGAATATCGCGATAAAATCTCAGTTGGCGACTGACGGTGTCATAGAGTTCTCCGGATGGTGGTTTCCCTGTCTTCAAATCTGCAACTATCCAACCCACAATATTTCCGTCCTCATCTATATCAGAAACGAGCAAGTCGAGGCGTCCCATTAAGCGACCACAAGTTGTTCTAAGAGTCCCTTCTGCAGCAAGAACCATTTTCTGTATATCTCGCCACATTGCAACACTTACTTCAGAAAGGGCAATCTGGCCTGTACGAGCTTTGGCAAATAAAATATTCAATGAACCAATCAACAATTTTCTAGCCCGGGGATATTCTTCCTGTTTCCACCTGGGGTGTCTTGGAGTTGACAAAAACGTTTTCTTTTCTGCCTGCCATTGTTGTTCTAAAATTGCATTAGCAGTTGGAGGAAGCCATCCCTTCTCATCTCCATCTCGGCCATCAAGATCCAAGTTGCATAAGTCTTCGACAGAGTTGTGCACTGCAGTACCAATTGCACTTGCCATTCCTGCCTTCCGTGGCAACCTCTGGCGTGAAAGCCAAAACTTTCTAGGACAAGATGAGAAATTATTCCATGAACTAGGTGAAAGTTGGTGGCCTCGTTCCTTGTAGGACCACTCCTTCATCGCCATTGCATCATCACCCGCCGCTACATCGGGACGTGGCGGCCCAAGCATTAACACCATCGTCGTGTGAGGAAGGGGCATGGAAGAACTACCGCGCGTCAAGGTCTCAGATTCTATCGATACAGAAGGAGCATTAGTTGTATCCTGCTTTCCTAGTGTTAGTCACGTCAGCAGTATTGTCGCCCACTACCTAATTGAACGGCTTGAACTAAAATTTGTAGGGGGTGTGCTTCACCCTCGTCTGCCACCTGTAGCATTGGTCCATGAAGGCAAACCAATGCCACCCGTTCGAATGTATGCTGGGAAGCCAATATGTAATATGGAGCGATGCAATAATGTCGTTGTTCTTGTTTCTGAAGCACCTGTTCCTCCTCGATTATGCTTACCATTGGCTGAATCTTTGTTGGAATATAGTCACCAAAATGGATTCCAAGCAGGTGTCTTGATTGATGCATTTAGCCATCAACAAGAAAGTGGTCACGAAGTGATAGATACTGATGATTCAGATGAAACACTTCTTGGGATTGGAGCTACAGATTGGGCTATTGAACAACTAAATGGAATGGAAATTCCACTTTTGGAAGCTGGAATGATTGCGGGGATGAGTGGTGTTCTACTCGGTGAAGGTCGAAGAAGAAAATTGGATATGCTGTGTATTATGGCTGAAGCAGCGGGTGGTATCCCTGATGCAAGAGCCGCTGCTCGAGTTATTGAGAAATTGAATCAATTGCTCCCTGCAATCACCCTAGATACTGAACCATTAATTGAGGAGGCTGAACGAATTGAAACTCAAATCAAAGCAATGATTGCGCATCAATTAGGTTCGCAGGGTACTTCTGATGAAGATGGTGATGGTCCAAATGCAATGCTTTACGGTTGAAGCATTTCTTCCCACTCTTTTTCATTTAGAACTGTGACGCCCAGCCGTCTTGCTTTATCCAATTTAGATCCCGCATTTTCTCCAGCAACTAAGTAATCTAACTTTCCAGATACTGCAGAAACAACCTTCCCTCCTGCCATCTTTGTTTTCAGTGCTATTTCCTTTCTAGGGCGGGTAAGGGTGCCAGTAATACAAAATGAAAACCCAACAAGGGGGCCCGAAGGCGCTTTGGTTTTTGCTACCTCAGTGATGGTCAAGATTTGATTGAAATCTTCAACCATTTCGGAACGATAAGCAATACCTTTCATCAAGGAATATGCAACTGTATCACCGACGCCTTCGATTGCGACCAAACGCTCAAGGTCATCCTCTCCCAAACTAATGAGTGCGTCTATCGTGCATATTTCTCCTGCAAATGCAGTAGCCAACTCAGGTCCAATGCCAGGGAGGCCTAGTGCTGAAAGGAATATGTTCAGGGGCAGTTCTCGAGTCCCGTCCAACTGTTTCATAACATTGGTAGCAGATTTCTCTGCCATGCGCTCCAATCCCTGTATTTGTTCTGAGTTTAATCGATAAAGGTCAGGAATTGTTTTGACGAGGTCGGCCTCGCACAATTGGTCAACCAACTTCTCGCCAATTCCATCCATCTCAAGAGCGCGACACCAGTACAGAATTGATCGAGCCAGTCTGGCTGGACAAGAAAGATTTGAACATCGTAAGAAAGCGCCATCTAGAGACAATTCTGTGCTGCATTCAGGACATTCAGTTGGAATTTTTGGGGGAGAGGAGGGGGGTAATTTCCCTGTAAATTCTTCGCCATTTGCATGAAACCTATCTTTGATATCATTAGGTTGGGCGGGACCCATTGTTTCAATTATTTTGGGAATCACATCCCCTCTACGAACAACTCGGACCTTGTCGCCAATCGATATACCCAACCTCTCAACTTCACCAACATTGTGCAAAGTAGTATTCTCAACGGTGACGCCACTAACAACCACTGGGGCGACTCTCGCCACAGGAGTTACTGCACCGGTACGTCCGGTTTGCCAATCGATATCAAGTAACACTGATGTTGCTTCTTCAGGTGGAAATTTCCACGCCAATGCCCATCGTGGATGATGTGCAGTTTCTCCAAGCAACTCACGCTTAGCCAAATTATCAAGCTTGAACACGACCCCGTCAATTTCCCATGGTGCTTTATTTCGGTTTTCCGTCCATCGCTTTGTTTCGTCCAGTAGTGCCTGAGTTGTATCATCATCATTAGTTCCCACAATTACAACTTCTTCCGCCGGTGTAATTCCAATACTTCGTAACCAAGCAATGGATTCACTATCATTCTCAAAATGCAATGCTTCGGGACTATCTGGATGCTTATCCTCATTGGGTACAAAGCGTACATCATAGGCATGGAAGGTGAGATCCGATGCATCTCCTTTGCCAGATTCGATATTCTTCTGTCGGAGACTTCCTGCTGCTAAGTTTCGAGGATTGGGGGCGATTTTCGAGTATTTTTCAAAGAACACATCGAGGTGCATCACTACTTCTCCTCGAACATGGCAGTCTCCTTCCCATGATAATTTATCAGGGATGTTTGGAATTCGCAGGGCATTAGACGTGACATCTTCTCCACGTTCACCACTACCGCGTGTTGCGGCACGAGTCAATCTTCCTCGTCTATATTCCAAACTCAATGCACTGCCATCTAGTTTTGGTTGAGCAACAAAACGGCGCCCGCGTGCTGTCGTCTCTGCCACGAAATGTGCAACTTCATCATCGCCTGTTGCCTTGTCAAGACTTCTCATCGGAAACCGATGTTCTACCTTTACAGAACCTGGTGCAATGGGTGCTCCAATCCGGCGAAGTTGAGGGTGTTCTGGATCTAATGATTTGAGTTCATCCCATAATACATCGAACTCGGCATCGCTAATCTCTGGTGCAGCCGCATTGTAGTAAAGATGCGAATGATGAGCGATTTGCTCCGCTAGAGATGTGATTCGCGCCGTTGTAGCGTCGTCCGGTCCAAATTTTATCCAGCCCACGTCCCCTTAAGGGGACGTGGATATTAATGAATGATTGGGATTATTTATTCTTCTTCGGAAAGTAATTCAACAAGTGTTTCCCACTCACTTACCATGATTGCATCGATTCTGAGAGCTGCTGCTGCAATATCTTTATCCGAGCCCCCGAGTGGTAAAGGGGCTAGTCTCCACCATCCTTTACGTTGCAAAATGATGCTGCTTCCACCACGCCAACCCGACCACCACAATCGCGTCCATTCAATTCTAAAACCATCAACCCACAAGGCGTCCTTTGTAATTGCATATCGCTTGGGAATAATCAAACTAATAGCATGTAAAGCAAGCAATATATCGAAAGCAATTACCCATGCAATATGTGTATCACTTTTTTCAGCCAAAAGCCATGGGACTACCATCATCACAATTACTGTGCCAACCATTACGAAATTGCGTACTACCTCTTGACCTAACTGACTCTTCCATGCCATTGCTCCATTTTCAAAACGACCAAATTTAGGGATGTCTCTATGTGCTTGAATTAATTTCCACCCATCTCCTAAGACAATAATCGAAGTCATTCCGATCACAATTAATGCTGCAATACCAGTGTCAGGCATTCCTGACATGATTACACCTCTTCATCAAATTTGGATTCTATTCTAGACGTGTTTCCTTGACCTCTAAATCGTAGGTAAGCAAAAATACAGAAAATTATCAAAACTCCTCCTGAAAGGACTACTGCTGGGCTACATACTCCTGCAAAAGTTGAAGATTCCGAGGGAGATTCTAACCCTACAGTTGGGTCAAGGGGGTTAGTATCTTGACTATCCACAACCCCGTCATTATCATCATCTTCATCTGCAACTAAATCGGTTTCACAATTGCTCAAAATACTGTCTGGCAGAGAATCTCCATCAGTATCTTTGTAGGCGCAAGAATCGAACGAAAAGTCATCGCGATCATCGCGAATCCCATCATTGTCATCATCTTCATCGAAAATATCTGGGCCGCATAAAAGTCCAGTGATTGGGTCATACCATGCATCCAATCCCTGAGTTTGACACGTGTCTGCAAAATCATTATCGTTATCTGCCGCATTAACAGTGAAACTAATTGATGTTGTAAATTCACCACCAATACCATCTGTTACGGTTACCTGAAGGGTCCATTCTCCCTGTTCTGCAACAAATTCTCCTGATTCAGATTCTCCGAGTATTTGATTAAAATCTCCACCAATTAATTGCCATGTCCATGACGTGATTTCATCTCCATCTGAGTCAGCCGCGCTGGCATTAAATTGGATTAAATCGCCTGCATTTGCTTCGTAGTTATCTTGAGGTTCAATAATTGTAGCAACTGGATTGCTATTGGAGTTAAGCGAGACACTTAGTTGCTTAAAACCAGACATAGTAAACATCAATTGTCCTGATTGAGGAATATAATTATCTGCAATTATAGACCATTCTCCGAATTGTGTCTCCATCATTCCTTGAGAATTGTATACACGGTGATACATGGAAACGTATTCTGGAGAGTCCCCCCAAAAGTGAGAAATGGGTCCAATTACTGAATCAAATTCTGGAATCTCAACACTGAGCGAATAATTGGGAATCGGATTACCATCAGTATCTGTAATATTCACCAACCATTGGTGACCAACAACCAATCGGGCATCTCCGGTAATATTCACTGACGATGGTTCGATATCAATAACTGATGCAACCCATGGTTTCTCTATTCCAATTAAATCAAAATCACCATCAACAACTCCACCATTAATAGTAAAAGCAAGCATATTTGACTCTACAGAAGTCTGAGCATGAAGATGAGAATCTGTAATTTCAACTGGCATTGAATCTAAATCGTTGATTCCTCCCTCCAATCTTAATGCCAAAATATAATTATCAATATCACAATCAATTAATTGAACTGGGGCACTGTTTCTTGCTCCAAAGATTGTTGCTCCTGTGCCCACTCCTGTGCCAAATAAATCTACCCTCTGCAATAAAATTGCACTATTTTCAATGAGAATTCCAGGGGCTCCATGGATTTTCGAATCTGTAATTTGAAGACCTTCCGATTCCGATACAGTGAGAGCCGCAAAGCCACTGCCTGCCCCTAGATCCAATCCCCTTATTTCGAGAGTTCCATCTTGCATTTCAACTTTCAATGCAGGTCCTTCTCCATCGTGTTGAGTGGCATTTAATCCAGTGATGTTTCCACTTGAAGATTGAACCCATACTCCTGTTGAGGTTTGGGAACCAAGAATTATGTTCTCTAGATTTAATTGTGCAGATGTGGCCCATATGCCCACTATTCCACAGGCGTTTATAGATGTCAAACGAATATCCAAAATTGCTTGTTCATCCTGAGCTCTTAGACATATATCTGACTGATGGATTTGTCCCCCCTCAATTACTAGAATCGCTTCCTGAGTAGATGAGGATACTGATACCTCTGCATCGTTTACGCTCAAATTCGTCAATTGAGCTGTTCCACCAGAGCGTATCTTCAATGGCCCCCCCGAATAGTATCCGTTGTACATTTCAATTAATCCGCCATTCATTGCCTTGATGCCGTTTGAACCAGTGCCACCAATCCATGCATCGTCAACATGTAGGCGTCCTTCAACCAATATTTCTGAGTCAACCGAAAGTGTGAGCTCGACCCCAGGTAATATTTCTACCATTGATCCAGAAGGAATCGTAATATCTTCCCCAAGGTGATACGGGGAAAACAATGGATTAAGACGAACTATTCCATCAATGTCACCGGAAGATAATGTTGATATCATCACATTGATTTCTTCACTCGAAGAAGGATTCCAATTGCGGTATCTGTTAACACTTGCATGTTGTACTACAATAGTCTTCAAATCAGCAAGTACCTCACTGGAGGTGTCAACTTCCCTCCATGTAGTGGAGAATGAAGATTGCCCATTTTGATCTGTTTGTACAATTGTTCCTGCAACAGACACATTGGCACCTTCAACAGCAATTCCAGTATCAAATACATTCACTGTGAGGTGAGTGCGTTCTCTCAACACCGCATCACCCGTCATCGACAAGGGACCCATTTGGGACCCGTCATCAAGAGTTAATTCACAATCCTGTGAAAGGGTCATAGAACCTGATAATGATGTTCTCACCCAAGTAAATGGATCATAGCAAGTGAAAGAAAGTGACGAATTGACAATCAAACCTTGTCCTTCACCTCTAAGTGGGACTCCAGCAGTCAATGCACCGCTTCCACCATTGAATTGGCCATTATCACCCATGAGTTGGCCGTTTGGTTGAATAATTAATGAAGCCGTATTTGGAATTGTCAATGTCGAATCACGAAGCATCAAAGAGCCTGTGCTTTCAATTGTCAAATTACCATTTAAATTGAATTCGCCATCTACCAACATAGCATTCACGCCAGCAGGTATAATCCAATCACCTGATCCAGGTACAATTGCTATCTGAATTGTTCCGTTGGGCGGAGTCAATATACTACTGGCACCCATTCCACTTGAAGGATCACTGGCTTCAACAAATGAGCCGCTCGAAAGCATTGGTAGCATGCTTTCTCCCGATTCATTAGTAATCTCACTGAAACCATGTGCACTTACGGTAGCTCCACTAATTGAATTACCAACCAGATCTGTCACGTGTACAGATGATTCAATGAATTGTTCCTCTATGCTGACTGAGAGGTCCGGTGTTCCTTGTGAACCCCACAGTAAGGTGCCGTCACCAAAACCATCGAGAACACCCGATGATGTGTATGATGGCATATTTCGAATGGTCGCACTTGCATCGTTTGCGAGTTGAACTCCATATGACCTGTGAGCATTGTCGACGGTCCATGTGCTGATGTGCGCTGAACCATCAATGATATTGATACCGATATCGGATGAGGATGTTGAAAGAGTATCAAGTTCAACTGTTCCGCCATCAATGGTGATACCGCTTCCACTGTTACGGCCCCCTCCTCCAGAGAATAATTCGGTTCCAGTGATCGTACACTCAGATTCGCAACGAATTCCTTCATTCCATCCCTCTAGTATGACATCGTCCATGATTACGTTTGACCATACAGCATGTATGCCTACGGAAGTCACATCTGAAAGAGAAAATGGGCGAACAAGTTCAATCTGGCTGAAGGTTGCATCTACATCAAGAAGAACCCATCCGTCTTCACCATCTACCATGATGGTATCTGATACATCCAAGGACCAACCAGAAATAGTTCCAGCATCACTAAATCTCAATGTGGAGTTATCGATGATCATGTCCCCATTTCCAGATACATCAAACAATGTATGAGTGGATTGGATGTTGATTTGATTCAGGCGAACCAGGCCATCTCCACGAAGTCTAGCAAAGGCGTTGGATGGAAATATCTCAGTACTGGGCCAGGCACTCACAAACGCCAGTTCTCCATCGATTCGGGCATCAACACAAGTCTCTTCACAAAAAAGAAACAGTGAACTGAATTCAACATCATCTACACTACCGACTACAATTGAATCAACCGTGCAATTAGAACTGCAAGGGGAGCCCCCCGTGACCACTAGGCCACCCAAAGAGACTGCTTCAACCATAACGCCTCCAACTCCGATAACGTCTAGCAGCACCGTAGCAGAAACTGTTCCACTACCACGAACGAGTCTGTTGAAACCATCCGCATTTACCTGACCATAGAATGTGGAACCATCCTCAAGAACAATGACATCAGCATCATCATTGGAAGTCACGACTGCAATGTTCGCATTTCCACCGTTGTGTACGTGAACAACTTCTGCGCTGAGCATTGATTTGACTTCAGATAGTGTGGCACTACCATCAACGCGAAGGCAGGAAGTGGTGGCTGTGTTGCAATTGATTCCGGCACCTGAAAGGGTACCTTTATTCCAAACTCCGATTATCGTATCTGTGAAATTGGTTGTACTAATGGTCAACATGGCACCATTCTCTACGTCAAAGCCGCCACGTGAATCTGAGATGTGGGCATTGGCTACAATGGCTGATGACCCCGAATTAAGATGGAATCCTTGCCAACGAGCTTGGATTGATGTTTCTGCAATCCATGAACCCCATATCTCCACGGGTGCTAATGCCGTTCCTTGGATCTCAAGGGCACCAATAATGGTAATCGTAACATCATGCGTGATATTGATTTGTGTCCCTGCCTCAATCACCAATGTTGCACCATTGGCGATTATTACATCCTCTGAAAGTGAAATATTTCCATTCCAAGTTTGATTTGTAGAATATGTAACATCACTATTTGATGTTGAATTGAAAGCATCTGGAGCGGTACTAAATAACGGTGCAAGCAACAGTAAAGTCAAGAAAATTGACCCATATGTAGACCTCCGCATGAGTACTACTAGCAATCAATGCGGTTTGAACCCTCCCGCT
>JASLKH010000068.1 GCA_030747675.1 Candidatus Thalassarchaeaceae archaeon
CTTCAATTACGTTGGCCAACGGTTCAATGATTACTGTAAGAGGGAATCTCTGTGCAGGTGACATTTCTTGTGGAGCTAGTGGGATGGCGTCCAATGCATCTAGGATTCAATTCACATGGTCACCACCAGGGGATGCTTCCCAATTTGGTGATTGTTTTGATGGTGCATTAGTAACTGGTTACAGCAATATTGATCCTTCATGTGGGGAGGGTATCTTGCTAAAGGACAGTATTGACGTTGGACAGACAAAACTGAATCATGTTTCATTCAATAATGCATATGGCCTTCCTGCTCAGGTTAGTCAAGTCAACAATGAGTATAGGATAGCTGCATTAGTTTTGGATGGGGCAAGTCCTACTCTTGAGGCATTGAAATTCCAAACCATCAACACATCATCAGTTCTTGCTCTCAATCTTGCTACACCTACATTCGTAGGAGGGGAATTCGTAAATGGAATCGATGAGTCGGATGTTGCTGGTCAAGGTGTACAAATTTATGGTGCTGGAACTTCATTTACTCCTGTTGTCATGAATAGTCCGGTTTTCACAGGTGGCGACAAAGGGTGTGGACAACAGGATGGAGGACGTTCTGTTCTTTGGGCTGAAGACTCCTATGTGATGATTGATCACCCTACTGTTGCTTCAGGCGATTTTGGTTTTCGAATTGATAAGTCTGCGGGGATAGTTAGAGCTGCTACCATTTCAGTAACCTGTAACGGGTTTGATGTAAACGGTCCAAAGATTGTTTCAGGTGTAAAAATCCCATTGGAGATTACTTCATCATCCATTACCACTGCTGACGGGGCAGGATTGACGATTTTTGATGAAGCATCAGTTGAGTTTTCACACTCTACAATTGAAGGAGCATCCGAAGGTTCAGGTATTGCGGTAAAGAGTTCACAAGCGTATATTCACGACAACGTAATCGGGCCAATTGGTAAATGGAATGGGATTTGGCAGTTTGGAAGTTTTGATACAATCATTGAAAACAATACAATTCAGAATACTGCTCGTGAACCGATTATGGTAGGGGATTACCATTCTGGAGAAGCAAATTCAGGGGGCTTAGTGTCCTCTCCATCTCGATCGTATGTGGCAAACAATACCATTACTCACGTTCCGACTGAACAATGTAGCAGTGACAGAGTTTGGGATGATTTGTTGACTAGAGATTTCTTCTGCCCGGCAATCCACGTATATCGATCTGCATTGACATTGAAGGATAACGACATCACAGTAAATGGGAGTGATGAAATCGATGCGATGCGAATCATCGGTTCTTTGGCAAATGTGCAGAGGAACACTATATCTGCGCCAGGGACTGGAGCTCGAATCGTTCATTGGAATTCTGGTTCTTCAAATGCAATCGAAAGAGGAAGTATTGCCTTCTTCTCAGAAAATCAATGGAGTAGCGTTATGCAGACATACAACATTACCAAGAGTGCTGTGACCGTCCAATCTGAGAATCTCCCACCGGTTCAATCTGGAACCAATGCCACTACTCCAGTTGGATTATTCTGGCCAGAAGGAAATGAAAATGCAGGTAAGGTGTACCCTCCTCCAATGATTACTTCTACTCAGAAGAACATGACTCCTTCCGATTTCCCACTTGCAATTGAAATGGTAAACAATTCAACAGTTCTTACATTTGCAGATGTGAATTTTGATGTGGAAGACGTATACATTGGCCAGCTTCCTACGATGTGGGCGGCTCAAGTCCGAGAGGCTGAATTGGTTCGTTTCTATGCTTCAGTAAATAATATCCGAGTTGCGGATGCTTCTATTGTAGTCAAGGACGCAGTTGGTGACGATTTGTATGATTTGGAGACAGGCGATGATGGATGGACGGAATGGATTTCTCTTCCCAAGGATTTCCATCTTGATTATCGAGGATTAGGTCCGAATGATAACGATCCTGATAATTATGCAACAGCACCTTCGGAGAATTCATGTAATGATGGAATTGATAACGATGGAGACAATAAGCTTGATTCGGAAGATCCTGATTGTGCCTCTGGAAGTGGTACACGTGAACTATCATTGTACAGGTACACTGCATATCGTTTTGGAAAGGGTTACCAGACAGGTTCTTTCACTATTCCAGATTCTTCTACCACAATTCAAGAAGCAGTTGCATTAGTCAATATAGAACCTCAAGTAAATGTCACTCAGAACGATTTCCATTCGTTCAAGCGAGTTGTCAATTTCACTGGAACTGCTTTTGATGGCAATTTTATCGGAATTTATGGCGATAGTCAGATGACTGTTGAACAAAGAAATGCATTAGCAAAATGGGATCAAAAAGGAGAAGTCACTCGAATTCAAGTAAAGGACCCCTTCACAAATGATTGGGTAGATGCATCTTATGCCGTTGATTCAAGTGGAGTGGATGAGGTAACATATAACAATCATCCATTTAGTTCGTGGTACTTTTCATACGATATGTCTACTCAAGCAGAAGGCGACTACACTTTTTCATTCAGAGCATTCGATGGAGTAGACTATGGGAATATTGTGACTAGGACGATTAAACTCAACACACAAGCACCTATGCTGATATTGACTACCCCTGGTGATTCTACAGAACATAATGGAAAGGAAGGAATCATGTTTAGTGGTTCAGCAAGTGACCCATACAGTGGAATTGTTGGGAGCGATATAACAAATATACATATCGAGATTGATAGATTGCCAGGAGAGACTAGTACTCAACGTGAAGCAATTAGAAGTGTAGCTGCAGATGGTGGAACATCATGGAATTGGTTCTGGAATACTTCTGGACTGCCAAAGACAAGAGAATCATATGAGGTGCGGGTATGGGCTTCTGATTCTGATTTCTGTGTCACTGATGTAGGTGAATGTACAGCAAGCATTCGAACAATTATTGTAGATAATCGAAATAGTATACCTACCAATTTCATCTTCATTCCAGCAGCGAATCAAATGATTTCTGTTAGTACTACAACCGTAATATCTGGGCAGGCGACAGATGCGGATGGAGAGATTACTAGAATTGAGATAGAGGTCCTGGATCCTCAAGCAAACTTCGGAGTAATGGATCAGATTATCGTTACCAAAGACAACATATTGGGTAGTGGCGCATGGCAGGCTGAATGGGATTCAACACAACTGGTACATCTCCAACAATATTACATTCAAGCGCGTGCGTACGATGGATACAATTATTCCAGTTGGTTTGAAGTTCAAATTACTGCAGATAATCCACCTGATGCAGATAACCAAGCACCTACATTCACATCTGTTGATTGGCCTACTGAAATTACCTTATTCTGTGATGATGCATCGCAAAATCAGGCTCTTGATCGTTGCACAATTGGAGAAATAGATTTGAATGCATATTTCTCTGATCCTGACGGGCAATCGTTACAATTTGAGGCATATGATAATCAGAATATCCTTACTGATGATCTATATGATTTGGTAATCAGAACTCCAAGTGGCGTAGCTACATACGATCCAATATCAATGTACTATTACGAACCATCAAATTTGGACGCATGGACACTTTCCAATGTGATATTTGTTGCAAGGGATCCTTCAGGTTCTATTGCTACATCGAATCCAGTTACCTTCTCGGTGTTGTCTGCAACATTCACTGTTGAGTATGATATCTCAGGAGATGATGAAATAATTGATGATGGTGATTCAGTTACATTTGTTGGCAATGGTCGCCCTGGAATTGCAGTTTATGTGAATGTTAATTCGATTCGTGTTGGTCAAGCATTAGTTGATGAGAATGGGACATGGTCAGTAAATTTAGCATCTAATCAATTTGATGGAGGATCGAATCAGGTTGAGTTCACATATGGTTCAGGAAGTGATGTTTCCATCACCCAAACTGTCGATAAGGTAGGAGGGGAGCAAGAAGGAATTAGTGCAATTGGGAAGGTGCTCTTTGGAATCGGAATTTTGTTG
>JASLKH010000069.1 GCA_030747675.1 Candidatus Thalassarchaeaceae archaeon
AACATAAAGCAGTGGACTATCATTTTCTTGCTCGATACAGATCAATATTTCCCAATGTGAACCAAAAAGTGGATGGTATTCAGTTCCTGGCCAATTACCATGAGGGAGTTGGATGGTAACAGTTTCCGATTTTTTGGTGACTTTGACAGGATCACCTTTTGCAACAACCGGTAAAGGTGCTAGGAATAATCTCTCGGCATCAGGGCCTTGAAGTGGCGTTGATTCACCAATTCCAGTGCCCAATTCCGCCTCGTTATATTGATGTATTTTTAGCGGGGTTGAAACACCAGGTGGATTTTGCAATCCTTCTTTTCGACCAAGAGCATGTAAAAACATTGGACGACGTGGGTTTAGTAATCCAACTTGAACCCAAGCGGTAATAGATGACCATTCAGAATTCTTCTCCGAAAATTCAATGTTGACTTCAAGTGCATTTTTCGTATCAGTTACTCCAATTATACTGATTTTTGGGGAAGAGGGTGTATTTGCACGAAATTTCCTAGTGCGCCGGTAATCCCACACACTCGCTACTACCCTTAGAAAAATTGGGACAAAGAAAAGGGGAAGGAAAATGAGAAGTAAGATTGGATAATCAAGCAGGCCTAACCTTACACTTCCTGCAAACGAACCGTCGACAATACCCGCTTCGACCAAAGCCGGTTCGAAAGCATGAATTGCTAATGATGAAATAATTCCAATAACTGCAAATGGGATTAGTTTTCTCGCTAATATGTGCAGATAATTTGGAGTGATGAACCACCCAGTTCTTGCACGACTTATGCGATTTGGAATTCTAGATGTGAGTGTCCTCCAATCTTTGCATTTTGCCAATCCCGAATCGACTCGAATAACTCTGCGTGTGACATGAAAGCCCTCTGAATCGCCAAGTTGGAGATCACAGGGGGTCTCAGATTCTTCAGACAATCGAAATCGCCCTTTAGCAATCGGTAATGCGGAAGGAATCACAGTTCTAGGGTCAAAAGGTGGCCATCGAACTTCGATTTCGACGGCGTGGCCAGAATCAATATCACTCATTTCTGCACCTCAGCCAGTCAAAAGTGCCCACGTGGCGCGTGCCGCCATTTTTCTGAATTCAGGAACTTCCTTCAACAATCGAATTCCAAGGGGGACAGGTTTTTCGATATCCCCAACCTCATTAATCAAATCTACAACATTCGTACGTGCAAAAATCTGGAAATTTTTCTCCAATTCTGCATCATCGCAACTTGTCACAAATAAATCTCTCAAAATCCGAGCTCTTTCATGCTCTTTCCTCATTTTATTCATGGCTTTGTTAATTTTTTTAAGATTACTTCCACTGAGTTTATTACTTCCTAGGGCCTTGACAATTGACGGTGCAAGTAGGTGGATTTGGTCAAAACCTGGCCCGATTCCACCACCAGTTGTTGGTTTACATAATCCCGCTGCATCACCGAAAAGAATCACTCGTTCTTTGGCAATTTTCTTCAAAGGCCCACTAGCTATTGGGCCGCAAAAACGGGCCGTTTCAACAGTATTGTCGAATCGATATTTCCAATGTGAGTTCGTACGTAATTCATCATACAACTGCTCACAAGACCGTCCATCTAATCGGTCAGGATGTGCCCAAACTCCTATTCGATGCGTTTCTCCATTTGGAATAGCCCAAGCGAACAGACCGGGTGCAATGGAATCACCGGTGAACATATCCAATCTGTCAGATAATCCCTCATAACCAGTTACCTCGGCTTGGAATCCAACCATGAATTCTTTTGGCCGACCCATTCGAAAATATCGACGTGTCCACGAATGTGCACCATCTGCTCCACAAAGCAATTTACAGCGTATTGTTTGTTCCACACCTTCACGGAGAATTTGTATTTTCATACAATCTGTTTGAACTGTGGCTTCAAGGGGTCGTGAATTTAGCCACAGTGTGGCGCCAGCAGCCAAAGCCTGACGAACACATCCTTCATCGAACATCTTCCGGCAAACAACATGAGTTCGAAGAATATCAGGTTGCCCAATTTCGACAACTGTACCTTCTGGGCTGTTGATCCGTGCACCCCATACATCTGACAATATGGATGACTGTAATCCTACGCGATTCATTGCACTGGGCGTCACCAAACCAGCACATTGGAACGGCTTTCCAACTTCAAGATGCTCTTCAAGTATCAAAACTGAAACATTGTGTTCCGAAAGTATTCGACCTAAATGGCCGCCTACTGGACCGGCGCCGACTATGACAACGTCGTAATCCAAGTCCTCCATTGGGCCTCAGGTGGCAGCATATTGCCTATGATGCTTACTCGTAAAGCAGCCAATCAAGAGTTATCTGATGCAGTTTCATCATCATCTTCAGTTTTATCGGTTGGTTCTGCTGACTTATTTACTGCTTTAGTCCCTGAACGTTTCTTCCCTCTTCTGCGTGAACGCTTACCACCAGTTTTCTTTTGCAAGATTGTAATTAATTGGCTAGCAGTTCCACCCTGGCTCCCAGATAACTTATCCAAACTATCAACTGAAACTAATTTACACACATCCTCAATTGACATTTCAGCAGTTTTTGATAGGCTCTGAATATACTTCAACTGTTTTTCAGAGGGAGGGCGTGGAATATCCTTGGTCAATTCCTTGAGGATACCAATTAATTTACTTGCAGACCCGGTTCTTCCTCCTGTCAATTCGCTGAATGCTTTCAGTTCTACTTTAGCACAGGCTTCTTCCTCGCTGAATTTACAATCATCTGCCAATGAAGCAATCCAACTAACTTGCTTCTCACTAGCAGGAAGTGTATCCTTTGGTCGTGCTTTGGTCAACGCGTCGAGTACTAACCTCATTTCATCCCCAGTCATTGTTTCAGGATCCTTACCCTCAGTGAATCCGTTAATTTCTTCAGGCGTAAGTCCATCCGTAATGCGGACGAAATACGCTGCCTGCTTTGGAGTAGGTTTACGCTTTTTCCGCTCCAAAGCCACGTTATGGAGATCTTGAAATTTTTCTGCAAAAGAACTCCAAACTGATGCTGCAATAATTTCTCCACTTTCAATTTCGTCAAGTGATGCTTCCATCTCTGCAGTAAACGCTGTTGCGAATAGACTCTCTTTTTCTCCTTTTGGAGTGTAATGTGGAGCCACAGTAACCCATAATGTTCTACCACCTTCAGTTGGTACTAGTGAACCGTTTTCATCACTCACATATTTCTTTGTCAACAACCTGTCAATTGTGGTCGCATATGTTGAGGGCCGGCCAATGCCTTCACTCTTCATTTTCTTCACAAGACTGTGTTGCCGGTATCGGCTTGGGGGTTGTGTTTCATCTTCACGTAAGCAAGGATTCGTTGCATCATCATCTTCTAATTCATCTAGAGCAATTAGAGTCCCTGAAGATGTATCAAATGCAGGTGGTTTAGTTGCCGGTTCTTTTCGGATTCCTTCGAAGGCTGCTTCCCATCCTCGATGAACACGCCATGAAGAAGTCCCACTATAATGCTGAGAAAAACCATCAGCTACAGCCTTCATTGAGAGTCTTTCATAGTTGCTCGCACTCATTTGGCTAGCTGCAAATTGTGCCCAAACTAAGTTATAAAGTCGATTTTGATCACTGGAAAGACCTTCAGGTTTCTTAGTTGCAACATTCGTGGGACGAATGGCTTCGTGGGCATCTTGTACATTAGCAGCACCCTTTTTTGCATCAGAGCCAACAACACCCTTCCCTAAGTGATTCTCACCCCAATTTTCACGAATATACGCCTTTATATCTTCACGTGCACTAGGATTTGTCCTTGTAGAATCTGTGCGGATGTATGTGATGTGACCCGCATTGTATAATTCTCCTGCAACAGCCATTGTTCGTTTTGGACTCCAACTCATCTCGGAACCCGCCTTCATCAAAAGGGCGTCTGTGGTGAAAGGAGGGGAGGGGTTCCTTTGGAATTTCCCAGGTTCAGCAGATTCGATTGTAAGACCAGATGCTGCAAGTACAGAATCAAATGCAGCTTGGGCAAGATTAGCATCATTAGTTCGATCAGCATGAAATTTATTTTTATCATCAAACCATGCTTCTGCATCTCCTTTTGAATGGAATTTTGCATTCCATCGAACACCTCCTGCCTCGGCATGAACCGCATAGTAGGGCTGTGGAACGAACGCTTCACGTTCTAATTCACGATCCACCACAAACCCTAGCGTAGGAGTCTGAACACGCCCCATTGATGGTAAGGACCAAGAGCGGCTAAATTTCGATGACCTAAAGCCGACTAAACGGTCCATGAAACGCCTAACTTTCGCCGCAGATACCAATTCAGTATTGACACTTCCACCTGCAGCAATTGCTGCTTGGACAGCAGTTTTTGTAATTTCATTGAATGTAACTCGCTGTATATTTGAGTACCCTTCTTTAGTGAAAATTTCCTCTAACCTCCAAGCAATGAATTCACCCTCTCGATCGGGATCAGTTGCAATATAGACTTTATCGACATTTTTGTCTTTGGAACGTTTAATCAATTTAGTAATAACTCCTTCTCCTCGTTCAGTCCATTCCCATGGTGGTGAAGGTAATTTATCTTCGGTAAATGGCCACATTGCCTTTTTCCCATCTTTAGTTTTTTTACTACGTGGGAGGTCCTGTACATGACCCCCACAAGCAACAACCATCCATTCCTTTCCAAGGTACTTTTGAATCGTCTTTGATTTAGCCCCTGATTCTACAATTAGTAAATCCATATTCAATCACCGTGATTTAGCGGCGCACACACTGCCCTCCATAAACGCTACTGAGAATATTACTATACTGAAAATCAGAGGGGGTACTACGTACCCCCACCTACACGCGTGTACGCGCGCGCGAAGCCAGTTCGTCCCATACACCTTCTGAATATGGCCCCCCACAATCTACACATCCGGGATATCCAGCAATGAGTAAATCCGAAACATCTTTCAAGAATCGCGCCCATAATTTTTCGATGCCCTCTCCTGAATCCATAATCCAACAAACCTCAAGTTCGGGTTCATCCCCTCCTATTTGTGCAAGTATTCCTGAATCGCAAGAAATCGAAACAACTTTCGATAATGATTTGATTTTAATTATTGGTTCTCGAATCATAGATGGAAGTGCATCTGAAATTTTGAGGGCTAAATCATGAGATGATTCTGAAAATTGAATCCCGAGTGACAAAACACACCCCTCAGTCCGCAAAAGGCGCCTGGCGGCCTCAGCGATACAAGGTGTCTTCGCGTCCATATTACCACGAGGAGGGGGAACGCTTGAAGAATGCCGCCCTGACCGCTTGTCCTGAATGGGACTCTTTTGGCGGATACTTGCTCGGCCGATGATGGCCATTTTACCGCTCAGTTCAGAAACTATGCATTCGATTGCAATGAGGAACGTGAGAATACTTTCGTGGCCAGGGTTGCGTAGTATTCTGAGATTCACTCATCGCTCCCCCTCAGTCGAAACCAAAGTTTTCGACATCTCTTTTGATAATCCAGTCGGATTGGCTGCAGGGATGGATAAGAAGGGCGAGAATATACCTAATTGGGAAAACCTAGGTTTTGGTTGGATAGAAATTGGTGGAGTTACACTACATGGTCAAGAAGGAAATCCAAAACCACGGATGTTTCGAAGTGTAAAACATAGGGCACTGATTAATAGAATGGGATTCAACAATCCGGGCTCTGAAGAAATGTTTGATCGACTTTCAAAGCAACGAGCCAAAAAATGGTCTTCAATACCTATCGGGATTAACCTTGGAAAAAGCAAGATTACACCGAATGATGAAGCTGAGAAAGACTATGCGGGCACGTTAGAACGTCTTTGGGAATTTGCCGATCTCTTTGTTGTTAATGTTTCAAGCCCAAACACACCAAACCTTCGTGAATTACAAGCAGGGTCCGAATTGGATCGAATACTTACAGCGTGCAACGGCGTAAATTCACGTTTAGCGGAAAATATGGGAGTCAATACCAAACCCATTTTGGTGAAGGTTGCTCCAGACTTGTCCGATGAACAATTGCTTGCTGTGGCAGACATTGCGCTAAAACAAGGCTGTGCAGGCATTGTAGCGACCAACACGACCCTTGGGCGACCAGATGACAGCAAAGTCATGAAAGAAGCCGGAGGGCTATCAGGAGAGCCTTTGCAAATACGTTCTACAGAAGTCATCCATTTACTATACGCTCACACTAAAGGAGAATTGCCAATTGTTGGTGTCGGCGGAATCAGCTGCGTAGAATCCGCATGGGAAAAAATTGCAGCAGGGGCAAGTGTGTTGCAACTTTACTCGGCAATGGTATTCAATGGGCCTGGCGTTGTTAAAACAATCAACAAGGGTCTAAACCGTAAACTGAAAAGCCATGGGTATCAAAACCTGTCAGATGCAGTAGGGCATGCACATAGGAGTTGAATGCATGGATCGACGAATTCGAATCATGGTTGTCATAGGTATGCTTGCGGCTGTAACTGGATTGATGTTATTAGGTAGTGAGCCAGAAATCGACTTGACTGTAGATGAATTAATGGAAAGCCCTGAAACGTATGAAGGAGAATCTTTTCGAATACATGGGGCCATAATTGAGGGTAGTATCAATTACACGAGTGGTACTTTGATCATCGAGGGTGAAAATGCTTCGGTCACAATTGATCATAGTGCCATTGCTCTCCCTGTGGGTGCCACAGATGGTAAGACCATCTCTGTACGGGGTGAGTTCAAGAAAATTGGCGACGATTGGATCATGGATGCATTCGAAATCAAAACAGGTTGTCCTTCAAAGTACGAGCCTGAATCGGATTAAGTCATCAAGAACCTTGTAGCTCCTAGTCCAAACAGTACTACTGCAACACCAATGAGTGCTAGAACCATCATACGATTTCCCCTATTGTCTTTCTTCAACGTTGCTGAAACAATTCCACAAAGGACTGTTGCTGTAGAGATGAACATAATTGCCGATGCAAGTTCATTTGTTTTCAAGCGAGTTTCTTCAGCTTGTTCCTGATATCCTACTGAAGCAGAATATGCGCTTACAGAAGCTGCATGAGTTTCAATAACATAGTCCCTGCGTTCATCTTCGGAGTAAAAGTCAGCAGTTTCAGGATCAATCAAGTTCCTTTTGTATGCATCAGATTGATCTAGTAACCCATCTTTCATAGAATTACTCAATTCAAAGTCTTTGGTTATATCCTCTGTTTCCAATATCAAACCCTCAAGTTTTGAAATTTCATTCAATAGTTCAGTATTTTCCCCTTCGTATTTTTCTTCAATTTTATCGTAAACCTTGTTTGCATCACTAAGTTCCTTCTCAGCATCAGTATGATGTTGGGCTACCTCAGCACGATTTGCTTTCTCAGTTTCTCTTAGAGTCTGATTTTCATTTACATTATTGATTGCAGCTTGTTCGAGTCCTTCAAAGTGTATCCTTAAGTCATCGTGGACAGTGTAGTTAGTCCAATCGTCTAATGCATAATAAAACGAAGCTAGATTGGAGTTTAAATTCGCCTCAGCATTATACATAAGCCAATTGTCGGTATTGGCGTCAATACTCCACTCGATATTGAACAATGTAGTATCGAGTGTTTCCAACTCATATTGGAGCATATCAACTTGGTAACTCCGGTTATCAACAAGTCCGCTAAACCCGAGTGATTCATTGAAAGGGTTATCACCGATGTAATTACCAAATTCATCAATGATTTGCACGTATGGGATGTCACCCAACCAATCCCAATTCTCCCAATCTATGTATGAATCTTCGAAAAATAATGGGATTTCAAGCATTACAACCTCGGGCTCACCCGGGATTTCATTCAATTCTGAATCCAGTGCAGGGAATATTGAAATTACTGGATTGACACTATAGGCGTGTTCATTTTGCAAAGATGAATCAAATTCAACGTCAAAAAGGGCCTCATAATATTCGTTGAAAACCATATCATCTCCCTCTGAAATTGTAAGTCGCAAAGTGAATTGCATT
>JASLKH010000070.1 GCA_030747675.1 Candidatus Thalassarchaeaceae archaeon
TGATGCAATTGAGTTGTATGACACACCACTAGCAAGTCCTATTTTAGATATTAATGTGAACAAGAAAGCGAAGATCCTTCGTGATCCTTGCACAGGGTGTCGTTTATGTGTACTCGCTTGTCCAACAGATGCTATCAGTATGATTGACCGCTAGAGGGATCTAAATGGATGAGAAAGATACACCTATACGATTCGGAGCAGAATTTGGGCCAGATTCAATTTCTGGTACAACCAAAGGCGTCGGATTATCTACATTCAAAACATTGGTATGGATTTCAAACATTGGTGGACTAATATTGATGGTTGTAGCCTTGGAAATGGCTATTGTTTACAAGATGTTTTGGTGGGCATTAGTCACAGCAATTGCTGGAATTATTGTTGCACTTTTTCCTTCCAACTTTGAAATTGTAGGTATGGACGAACCTCCGGAACTAGGCCATTCTGAAGATGAAAATAAGTGATTATATTTTTTACTTTGTCGCCATTGATTCGGCAGCCATTCCAAGCATGCTCAATTCTGCAACTAACATGTGCCAGTTTTTCCTTCGATTAACAATAGATTCATCTGTTACTTCTGTGGTTGGTAAAAACATCGAGGAAGGACTATTCAAATTAGCCATCTTACCTTTCTTCGGATTAGCCCGATAAAACCAACCAGCCACTTTACCTGCGCCACAATAAGCAACCGGTTCAATCACCATTCCATTGAACGCAAGGGCACTTGGAACTCCTTCCTGAAGCAAAAAGTCCTCAGCACCAATTCCACCTTTACCATAAGTCAACTTATTCATTTTACGATTACTCAAATCAAGTAATTCTTGGCCCGAAGTGATTTCTAAAATACCAAGCCCATATGTCCCTGCGTCATTCTTTACGAAAAGAGTGGGCGTTCCTTCAATCCCATATTCATCGTACTTAGATTGAATCGACATTAGAAAATCATCTACTTCGGCAGCTAGAAGGGTTCTACAAGTGTCCTTTTCCAAGCACTTATCTTCAGATACAAACCAATGAGTTCCGAGAAGCCATGGATCTAATCCAAGTATTTTTGCAACCTCATCAATGTAGGGTTGAGTTGCTCGAAAATGATCTGACTTCCTTCTTCGATACCAACCCATTTCCACAGGTGGTAATATGGGGGTGCTCAAATTTGATATCGGGCCTTCAGTCATATCATTATTCATCAATACCAAATCTGGTTTTGTACCCTGTACACTAATTCCATCCTGTAGGTTAACGGATTGGAATTGCACAGAACCTGTCAATCCATCCGCCTGTTCTACAGAGATATCTGGCGAACCGATTGTAATTGCAAATCCTTGATTGGATAATGAATTCTGCAATGTTAGCAAACTTTCAACATATCCTGCATTCCGAGTGTGGGATTCTGGCCAGATGTGGATATGTCGAGGATTACTTTTACTACGAATTGATTTTGCTATTTCCGAACACAATGAGTTGGCGTCAATAGAATCTAAATTATTGAACCCAGCAGGATATTGATTTGCATCTACCACTGCAACCTTCCAATGTGCGTCTCTAACATCAACTGAACCATAAATTGGCATTTCCAAACCAGCCCTTTTCTCTGCAAACCAATTTTCCAAGATTTGCCTATTGTCTTCAATGTGGGATTCCATCTCAGTGAGTAAATCAGGCCCGCCATATTCCATTAATCAACATCCTCCAGTAAAGTTATCAAATCTTTCCCATAGCGGCCAATGCCCCTATCCACCAAATGTAATGAGCGGAATAATCGTAATCCCAGCGCAATCTCTTCCTGCCCTTTGAACATTCTAGAAAGTGAAGGGTAATCTTTAGTATATTCAATAGTATGACCACTTAATTCATTTAGTAAATTATCAATCATAGTGGGAGATGTTGCTCTTCCTGCTGGCAACTTTGGCCGATTGACTATTGATTCTGGCAATTTTGTCATTTTTGCGGCTTCACGCAGGGCAACTTTTTCAACTTTAGAAGAAATTTTCCAATCCATTGGCAATTGGTGAGATGCCTCTCTATGGGATTTTCCAAGGAAAGGAACTCTCACCTCAAGACCATGTGCCATGCTATGGCGATCAACCAATCTAAGTTGAAAGTTTGATAATTGGCCATGGTTCAACTCATACTGCAAAGTTTTGGGTAAATCTCTGAAAGCATAATCTGGATTGTGATTTTCATTTGTCCAGCCTTCTTCATCAATCGGTTGTGACAATAATTTGGTAGCAAATGGATGATCTGAAGATAGTAAACGAGAGGTGATTGCATTGCGGTGTTCAGATAAATCACGATACCTTGAGTAACCTGCGTGGAGTTCATCGGCCCCTTGGCCACACAAACCCACCCGCACAGATTCTGACATCTTGGAAAATAGGGGCTGAAAGAACAGTACTGTAACATCAAGATCTTCGCCGTACCAAGAAAGACTCGGGAGAGATTTTTCAAAAGCATCTTCATCCAATATATATTGATGATGAGTTAAATCGAGCGAGCTGCAAACGTTTTCTGCTGCAAGCCAATCAGGATTAGTCTCAGATTCTGCCACCGTCCAGCATGCAGGTAGAGGATATCCTGTACGTTGAGATGCCTCATGGGCTAATGCAGCAACCATAGCTGAATCCAAACCGCCACTAAGGACAATTCCCAAAGGCACATCGGACATTAATCTATCAGCAATTGAAGTAGTGAGTGATTCAAGAAGAGCAGGTGCTGACGAAGGATTCCAAGAAGACGTCGGTTGAATTATTTCTGAATTATAGCAAGATGTGGAAATCAATTCTGCACCACTAGGAGATAATTTCCAAGTCTCAATAGTGCCTGGGCGGACGCTGTGGACACCCTCGAACAAAGTTGTATCATCTAATGGATATTCAAATGCAATTCTTGCTACAAGTGCATTTTCATCCAGAGAAGGAACGTGACTTGGGTGACCGCGTAAAGACTTGACTTCAGAACCGAATAGAAGTGTGCCATCAGATGTTACGGTCCTAACAAGAGGTTTCACACCAAGTGGATCCCTACACAAAATCAGAACTTCCGCAATAGAATCCCAAAGAGCGAATGCCCATATCCCATCCAACCTTTGAACCCAATCATTTTCACTTTTCCTTGAGTGGTAAGCAGCAAGAATGGATTCGCCGTCACCTTTTGTTCTAAATGGGAAAATTCTCTCTTCTGATCGAATTTCTTTGTGGTTGTATATCTCACCATTTTGAATAAGTACTGTTCGATAATCTGAAAATAAAGGCTGGTTACTTCCATCTAAATCGACAATTGATAACCTTGAATGACCAAATCCAATGCCACCATATTTGGTTTCTTCAGCCCAAGTGTTGACTCCATCTGGCCCCCTGTGCGATATTAAAGATGTCATTTTCCTTGCGATGGAGGCATCATTCCCATCTGGGCCAAACAAACCGGAGATGCCACACATATTACGGGGCAGAGCCTAGTTCATTTCAAAGCGTGTGCAATAAAATACTGCATTCACCAATACTTTACCATCACTACAGCAAAGACGGCCATGGAAAATAAGTAAGCAAATATGTACAAACTTTGAGGAGGAGCATCATCAGTCAACGGTTCTTCTCCCATGTTATCAGTGAAGGCGAACCGAACTCGCTTTGTAAACGTAGCGAGTATTATCGCTGGGTCAAATGATGAATGGTAGCATCATTAAAATTGCTGCTAAAGGAATTAAAATCATAGTTGCATTATCATCAATCCACTTGAGTTTGGGCCATTCTGCAGCAGTTGTTAGGGGAGCCATGATGAATGCTAGGAATAAGGGGGTACCAAATAGATGCCAACAAACCCCCCATGTCAAGAATACAACAAGACTTCCCACCATGAATACTTCTCGTGATTTTATTCCGAAGCGCCGGGCCTCTCCCATTGCTGGGTCACCAAATGTCAGTGAAAGAATAAGAGGATATGCTAACCAACCTTCTTCTGCATTCGCAGGAATAGGCCAATTTTCCATTGTTATGAATACCAAAACAACCGATATTGCTCCCCAAGCCAATGCGCTAATCTGTTTCGCTTCGTACTCCCGTTGACCCACAATTGTGATGCCAAAATAAAGGCGGATACATTCTGCAACCAAAATGAGAATTCCCAACCCTGCTGCGAGTTGAAGTCGTGTAAATTGAATATTGTCAGCTATATCGTCGCCGTGTTCAAAATACAGCCAAGGAATCAAGCACATCCCAATGTGTATAGATCTACGGAAAAGGTGACCACCTTTTCCCCCTACACTGTGCTTTACGTGATCTGCTTCATACGAAATTTCCGACATTATGTTCACCTTAATTTAGAGATTCAAGAGCCTCATCAAGGGTTAACTCCCCTTCACACAGGTCTTTGAGTACATCGGCGAAACGAGGGTGGTTCAGCAATGATTCTTGATGAATTGAAAGAAGCCGTTCACGTGCTCTAGCAATTGCAGGGCCACGTGCATCGGGTAATTGATCTAAAGCCGAAATTAATTGATTCATTCCATCGCCTGTGATTGCCGAACACAGTAAAACAGGCGGAGGTTCAGAATCTGCCATGTCCAGTGCAACTCGAATTTCATCTGCAGTCTTTTGTGCCCCTGGAAGGTCTGATTTGTTAACTGCAACTAAATCTGCAAGTTCCATCACACCGGCTTTTTCAGCCTGCACGACATCGCCTCTTGCAGGTCCTTCTACCAATAACAATCTGTCTGCTACAGCAACTATTCTTACCTCTGACTGCCCAGAACCAACAGTTTCTATTATGATTCGATTCCATCCATTTGAGGCCAATAAATCAACCATTCGGTCCAGTCTTGCAGGCAATCCTCCCGAGTGATTTCTAGTTGCTATAGAACGGACATATACATCCTCATTACTGTCGACATCCTGCATCCTCATTCTATCGCCCAAGAGCGCTCCACCTGATACAGGTGACGAAGGATCAACTGCTAGTACTGCGACTCGATATCCCATCTTAACCCACGAGCGAATCAGGTGGTCAACTAAACATGATTTCCCTACGCCGGGGGCCCCTGTGACACCAAGAACAAGCCAGTGGTCAGTATTTCTACATTGAATATCAATATTTTCACCCGACTCGATTCGAGTTAAAGCACGAGCTAACTCGCGCCGATTCAAATTCAGGCCTCCAAACCTTCGAGGAATGCAACCATTTCAGAAGAAGTAGTACCTGGGCCAAAAATTGCTGAGACTCCAGCCTCATACAGTGCAGGTCGATCAGATTCGGGGATTATACCACCACCGAATACAACAACATCACTCATTTCTGCTTCGTGCAATAACTCACAGACTCGAGGGAAAAGAAAACCATGTGCGCCGGATAAACTTGAAAGACCAAGAACTTGAGCGTCCTCATCCATTACAATTCGAACTATTTGTTCGGGTGTTCGGCGTAATCCAGTGTAAATCACCTCGTGCCCTGCATCGCGTAAGGCCCTCGCCACGACCTTTGCACCACGGTCATGACCATCCAATCCAGGTTTGGCAATGACGATGCGAATTGGCGCCTCCATACATCCCGGATAGAATACCTCGATTTCAATCCCTCGGCGTTATTTGAGCCCCCTACGGGGGCTACCTTCATGGGCGTCTTTCGCAGACGAGGGGGTGAGACGCATGGAATCCGCCGATGATCGAGTTGGGGAATTGCGCCGTAGAAAGGCGCAATCTGAGGCAGGTGGTGGACCCCAGAGAGTCGATGGGCAACACAAAAAGGGAAAATTAACCGCTCGTGAAAGATTGGATTTACTCTTAGATGACGGGTCATTCCAAGAAATTGATGCATTGGTTGAACATAGATGCACTGATTTTGGCATGGAAGGGAATGTCATACCGGGAGATGGTGTTGTATGTGGGCATGGTACGATTAATGGCAAACCTGTTCATTGCTATGCCCAAGATTTCACTGCATACGGTGGGAGTCTGGGTGAAATGCATGGTTTGAAAATATGTAAAATATTGGATATGGCCATAAAATCAGGGACCCCCGTTATTGGAATGAATGATTCAGGAGGAGCCCGGATTCAGGAAGGAGTAGCAAGCCTTGGTTCATATGCTGAAATTTTCTTTCGGAATGTTAGGGCGAGTGGAGTTATTCCCCAAATCAGTGTAATAATGGGGCCTTGTGCTGGAGGTGCAGTATACAGTCCAGCCATCACTGATTTCATTGTAATGGTCGACCAGACCGCACATATGTTCATTACCGGTCCTGAAGTTATCAAAACCGTCACGAATGAAGAGGTCAGTTTTGAAGATCTTGGAGGTGCCATGACTCACGGTAGTAAGTCAGGAGTTACTCACTTCACCGCAGAGAGTGATGAAGATGCATTAGATCTCACTCGTGAACTGATTGGACTGTTGCCTTCAAATAATTTGTGTGGCGTACCTACTTTAAATTCTGCAGATAACCCTACAAGAGAATGTAATGGATTAAGTTCAATTATTCCTGATGACCCAAACAAACCGTATGATGTCTGTGCGGTCATCAGAGATATTCTAGATTCAGATGCGTTCCTCGAAGTGCAAGCGGATTATGCGGCTAATATCGTTGTTGGATTTGGTCGGCTGAATGGTACCACAGTTGGAGTGATTGCGAATCAGCCAAAGGTATTGGCTGGGTGCCTAGATATCGATGCATCAACCAAGGCAGCGAGGTTTGTCCGATTTTGTGATGCATTTGGCATACCTCTAATCACCCTCGTTGATGTTCCTGGGTTCCTCCCCGGGGCAAGTCAAGAATGGGGTGGGATAATTCGACATGGTGCCAAACTGCTGTATGCATACTCTGAAGCTACCGTCCCAAAGATGACTGTCATTTTAAGAAAAGCATACGGTGGTGCATACGATGTTATGTGTTCCAAACATATCCGCTCTGACTACAATGTGGCATGGCCTTCTGCAGAATTGGCAGTGATGGGAGCTGATGGTGCTGTACAAATCATACATCGACGTAGGATTGATGCTGCAGGGAACCCTGAACAAGAACGACAAAGACTAGTTGATGAATATACGGAACGTTTTGCTAACCCTTACCAAGCGGCAGCGATGGGGTATATCGACGATGTGATTGAACCAAGTCAGACTCGGGTGAAATTGGTCAAAGCGCTTTCGATGCTGCTAGATAAGGAAGAGACACGCCCTGCAAGAAAGCATGGGAACATCCCATTATGAGGTGGAAAAATGACAACGGATTCCTATGCTGGCAAACTTGAGGATGTACTCAAGAATGCGCGAGATTCCCCCCTTCCGGAAAAAAAGGAGGTTCGTGATCAGATTGATGAATCTGATGGAAAAATGAGAATCGCAGCGGTTTTAGCCGTGCTTTCGGTAGTTGATTCGGAAAATGAATCGCATAAAGTTGGTCGAATTCAGGGTACAGCATGGGCACAAGATCATCGGAGAACAAGGATGGGGTATTCCAACCTTATGCGCTCGAGAAGCCGACGTGCAACATGGAGGTGATATGATGACTGAAATTCGAAAGGTAATCGTCGACGGAGAAGAATTTGAAGTCCATATCGAACAAGAAGGAGATGTATACCATGCCACAATTAATGGAAAAAATTTCGAGTTGGTGATTCCAGATGTTAAATCTTCAGCACCAAGGAAGCGAGGAGGTGGCGGGGCAAAGAAACGTAGTGGAACTGTTAGTGCCAATATGCCTGGGAAAATTGTTACTGTTGAGGTGCAACTTGGACAATCAGTTTCTGAAGGAGAAACTGTACTAATATTAGAAGCGATGAAGATGCAAAATGAAGTTACTGCGCCGATAAAGGGAGTGGTTTCTGCGATTCATTGCCAAGATGGAATGAATGTAGAAGCAAATGTTCCCCTGATTGTAATTGAACCTGAATCCGAGGATTGAAGAAGGAGGGGATAGTGAATGAATACGGATAAAAAA
>JASLKH010000071.1 GCA_030747675.1 Candidatus Thalassarchaeaceae archaeon
TGAGGGCATTCCTGTTGCTTGTTCTAGGAAGGCGGCAAGGGCAGGGAAAGCCGGAGGATAGGTCCATCGCCCGAGGTTTGGTTCTGGAAGTGCCATAGAACCAGTTTCTGCTAATCTGTGTGAAAGTGTTGCAAAACCTAACCAATCAACACCCATCGGGCGTTCCAAAATAAACAACGGGGTGGCGCAAATCAATGCCGAAATAGCTAGTGCCCACGGCAGCCATTCAGGACGTCCTGTTGCAACCATGGCTGAATGCTGTTTTTCGGCAGCAACATCACCTTCAAGATCCACAGTACCCCCTTCGGCCTCAGCGGCTTCGGCAATTTCTTCAAGCCGTTCCCATGCAGAAAGGCGCCTTACTCGGACCACATCTCGTTGCCACCCAATTGTTGCTGCAACAATATTCACAACTAGAATCATGAGAACTAGGTGCTCGACTGAATGAACTCCACGTAGGACTACTAACCACCCTGATAATCCGAATAGGATTAGCAAACTTGCAGCAGGAGCAAGCATCACTTGGCGCAATTTATCTGCCCCAGGATCTAGGATTCGAATTAGCGCTAATCCTGGAATTAGTCCTAACCCGATTAGAAGGCTACTACCAATTAAGAGGTTGATTAGGATGTCGAAAAACCCTCCTTCCAATTTTTCGCCTCCATAGGAGGCGACTCAATACAGGTTTTGAATAGCAACCCCAGAATCTTCACCCGAAGTGATATTCAAAGTGTGTATTCTCAGAGTCGCTATGTCCCCCATTGATTTCAGTGCAGAGACTTGGCATCCAACGGTTGATTTACCTGATGAATATGAGGTTCGTGATTTCACAACAGGTGATGATTCACCTTCTGAGTTTGAATTTGACATTGGGAGATATAATGAGGTTCGCCCAGGGATGTACACAACTGAATTGTTTGAAGATCAACGGTGTGTGCATGTCGGATTGGACATAGGTGGACCAATTGGGACTCCTGTTAAATCAGTTGCAGATGGTATTGTTGCGTTTTCTGGTTACAACCCAGCAGATGGAGATTATGGCCACACTGTAATAGTCCATCATTTGATTCAGGGTCAAAACCTATGGATTTTGTATGGCCATTTGGATGCATCATCCACAAAGAAATGTGTCCAAGGAAAAGAGGTTTCGGGAGGCGAAATCATTGGCTGGTTTGGTGCAGAAAATGAAAATGGTGGTTGGCCCCCCCATCTGCATTTTCAATTGTCTTTACGTGAACCCAAAACACATGATTTGCCCGGTGTTGTCGCCCTAAAAAACCGAGAAAAAGCACTGTTTGATTTCCCAGATCCACGTTTAGTGTTGGGGCCACTTTACTGAGAGAGGTAATCCTTTAACCCAGTTATTGGACCTATTGCAGTAGGGTCTTTTCCTCCGAGTAATGCGATTCCACACGATAACCAATCCATCATGATTACAGCATAAAGCAACGCTTCCAAATGCGAATCTCCTTCGCACATTATTCCCCAAGTTGGTTCAATTTCGATGTGTTCAAGGAACCATTCTATGCGCATGTTGTTACGTTCATGTGCACCATCCCAATTGAATAGGAGTAATGCTTGATTAGAAACAGCATCCTTTTCACCCCAAGCAACAATTTCATTATGGTTCATTTCAGGAATAATGTGAGGGCGTGCAAAAACCCCGCTGTTTTCATTCAATTGACACACCGTTCGATATGCCACAGGGCCTAATGATTGAGTTGAAACTACTGAAATTTGCTTACCTAGTAATGAAGCTGCAATTTCAGTAATTACATCACCCTCTGCATCATCAATTGTAAAATCACAAGCTTCTACAGCATCACTCAATCTTTCCAAAATACTTCCCAAGTTCTCAGGTGGAGATAGTATTCCCAAACGCCAAACAAGCGCAACTTGAGTCCCAAAAATATGTCCAAAGGCTGATCGAGGGGGTTGACCCCCAGGCAATCCAATCCACAATTTCCCTGTTGATTCAAGAAGAACTTGCATTTTGCCACCAGAAGAAAGTCCAATTACATCGCAACCCAATTCAATTGCAGCATCCAATGCATCTAATGTTTCTTCAGTGTTGCCGGAATAAGAGGTTGCAATTACTAACCAATTTTCACTAACCCATGTTGGTAGATCATAACCACGATGAGAAATAAATGGGAGACAACCATCTAATTCCGATAAGCAAGAGAGGAAATCACCGCTTGATGCCGAACCACCCATGCCTAGACAAATAACTCCTGAATACTGTTTGTCTTGAATTGATGATAGGTCCCACGTTGGCGCCCGATCCCACGCGCCTGCTAAATCGGTTGGAAAATTTCGTAGATAACCAAGCATTCCACTATTGTCAAGTGCCATTGCTAATGATTTCATGTCGGCCATAATACTACCTCAGTTCATACTCCTTCATCGGCATTCCGCACACGTGGTATGGCCACCCATTCATCTGAAATCCACCCGATTCTAATTTTTCTTTGGAGACCATCATCATCGTGAGGGAGACGTACTGATTTCATTTTGAAGTCGTTTGGATCCATGAATTCTGCTACTGATGAGTCTCTGTTCAGAATATCAACATCTTGTTGTTCAATGAATCTTGAAGTCACTACTGATTTTTCCAAATCTCTCCAACTCGCTCCAGTCCTTTCATTATGATTCATTGATAGAAGCAGTGCTCCATCTTTTTGCCATGCCTGAACAATCCATAGTTTACTCCTCCAACGTAGAATATCTCCTAAATCATACCCTGGTTTTCTGTAAAGAAGTGTCAAGCGAGTAACATCCACTCCGTCCTTCTGACCAACAACCGAATTTGTTTCCTTTGTTTGTCCACCCCATCGTTGAATCATGGTTCGGGCCCACGATCGAGCCAATGCTTTGCTTCCAAGCGTAGCATCCCACCCACCCACAACAGGTCCTTCTTTAGTAATGAAAAACATTGGATCAGGTTCCATAGATGCCAATAAATCATCTAGAGAACTTCGCAATTCAGATAATTCATCTTCGGATAATTTCCTACCAGCTGAACGAATTTGTATTGTTGCTTCGTAATAATTCCCATCTTTTCTGGTACAGGTTTTACAAATTGCATTGGATGTACGAATAATTAGTTCATGAGTGTTAACGAAATCGAAGTTAGAGATTTCACCCACAACTTCGATATGCAATCTTGTGTTTCGTTCATCAATAACTTCAGCATGGAAGCCAATAGCTAATTTTTCAGTATTTTCATGCAGTTTGAGTGAGTCATCCAATCGTCTTTGATGTATTTCTTCGACATCGAGGTGCCCCCATCGTCCTGATTCTTGATTCATTCCACATTTGGGACACCGGATCGCTTGAGTAGTTTCACTACATTTTGAAAGAACATTCCTGTTGCGAAAGCAGTTCTCACATAACCTGTCCGTCGAATGAGGAGGTGGTCCACCGCAAGCTACGCAGAACTCACCACCTCTGGACATAATCTTGCGGCGTAGAGGGGGGTTTTGAAGCCGCCGCAATTTATTCTTCACTAGAAGCATCTATTTCTTCAGAATCCTTTTCTCCAAGTGTATCTTCTACTGCATCCAATCGTGCTTTGACATTGGATAGTCGATCCAGTATTTGCCATGTAAACCAGCCAATGAGGCCAATCATTGAAGCATATGCTGCTGCCAAGTACCACAAATCATCCATTAGTCTAACCTCTGTTGTAATTCGGCGAGTCTCTGCTCACACTTCTGTACTTCTGCGCTCACCATTGCTTGCCCAACCATTAGAATAGCCATTCCAGCAAATGAAAGAAGCCAAATGGATAGAATTGTAGAATCGACACTCCCCTCGCCACCGCTTCCAACTATTGGACCAGGATGCCTCTCTTGCCACCATCGAGTAGCCATATAGGTAATTGGAACTAGTAGAAATCCAAACAATCCAATTCCCGAATATACATCACGGAATTCAGGCGTATCTGGCTG
>JASLKH010000072.1 GCA_030747675.1 Candidatus Thalassarchaeaceae archaeon
TTTGCCATTGATATTCGCCCGGGCACATTAACCTGTGAAGTTATTTCGTCAATGACAATCCATTCTGATAGCACCGTTATTGCTACACAAATATATGATATGTCCGCTGGTCATTTGGTGCGGGCAGGTAGTGACGGATTAACCGTGCAAGGTGGCCCATTTCATGTCGGTGACCTTGTGCCGTTGGCAATTCTAATCCACAATGGAGGTGACTTTTCAGGGCTAGGTTCTTTGGAGATACGAGAGGGTCCAGAAAGTGGAATTGGAATGGGGCAATGGACTATGTCGGAAACACGTAATTTCGACGTAGGAAGCAGTCTCGAACTTGGAGCGAATCACCAACCATTAACCCCGGGAAGTCGGCGTATTGAATGGAGAGTAACCAGTGCCGACAGTTTGGTTGATTCGGAGTTAAGCGGCAACCTCAATATTAGCGTATTGCCATCACAAGATTTAGGTGTCGTAATTTCTACATCAGCATGGACACTTCAATCGGGTTTGGATGTAGAAATTATTACATCATTGTCATCGGGTGAGTCGAGGGATATTTTACTTGAAATTGGGGTGGAAGGACCTTCTGGTAAAGTAGTACAAATCTCGACACAAGTTGAACTATCACCTGGTTTTAGGACATTAAATTACAACCTTGGGCAACCAGATACTGCATCGCTAGCATGGGTTGAAACTTCAACAATAGGTTGGATTTCAACTGGAAATAAATATGATGAATCAGTTATAATTAGGCCAGACCCACAAACACGTGTATCTTTTGATTTAGTTTCTACCTCTGAGCCGTCCACGGGCGAACCTACTACATTGCAATATTCTCTAATCAATGAGGGTGGTGGTGCAACTCTTGAGGGGCAATTGAGCTTAATCGACATTCGTACCGAACAATTACTTTGGACCACTGACTCCCCAGTTGTCTCAACAGGAATGTCTTCAGATGGCACTATTTCTTTGGAAAAGTGGCCATCAGGAATGGTGGTAGACCTCCGGTTTGAATGGGATACACCAACAACTTCGGCTAATACTCTTGGTTCATGGGTTTCATCAGACTCTGCTGAAACAAATAACGAGGCGGAATTTGACTGGATGAGCCTTCTTTATGGATCGCTTCTAGGTGCACTTTTAGGCCTAGTTACAAGAACTGTAATGCGGGCTAAGTCTGGTGATTCAATACTCCCTCGAAGAGAACGCGGAACTCGCAAAGTAAATGATAAAAAAGTTGTAAAAACCATTGAAGAAAAAGTCGAAGTTGCTTGTCCTACATGTGATCAAAAGTTACGTGTGCCAGCGACATATTCCGGAGACGCCCGATGTCCTGCATGCGCACAAACATTTGCAGTCGGATATGGTGAAAGTGATAATCAGAGCGAACTTAAGCCTGAGCCTGAGCCTGAGCCTGAGCCTGAGCCTGAGCCTGAGCCCGAAGGGAAAATCAGTTCATCATCAGATGATATAATTCTCTGTCCAGATTGTGAACAAAAACTCAAGGTACCTTATAGCCGGAGACCTGTACGTGCAAGATGCCCGGCTTGTAAATGTGAATTCCAAGCATTAAAGAGTTGATTCCAGTGTCAGAGCCAATTAAAGAATATGAAGAAATGTACCTAAAGGCTCTGTATCAATTTCACATGACAGATTCTGATAAACCAATTCGCACGTCAGATTTAGCTAAAGTGATGGGTGTTAGTGCAGCAGCAGCCAGTGAAATGGTCCAACGTTTGGCAAGTAAAGGATTTTTAGATTATGAACGTTACAAAGGCGCTAAGCTATCGGATATTGGGTTTGTTGAAAGTGCTCGAATTAAACGACGCGAAGGTTTGATGGAGGTTTTTTTAGTCCGTATGCTCGATTACCAAGGCGATGTTAATGCGGCAGCGTGCAAAATGGAGCATGGCTTGAATAATAATTTGGAATCTGCAATTGATAGGTTGCTGGGGTACCCAGAATATACTCCTGATGGTGATTTAATTCCGCAAATTGGCCGGGATATCCAAACAATTGCGAGCTCAATGCTTTTGCCATTAAGAGCCCTTCCAGAAGGACTCTCTGGGAAAATAGAATTGCTTGTTCTTGAGGGTGCAGATGCCCGCACAATGGAAGATTTAGGCATCGTAATCGGTGCGATTATACGATCCACTGCAGACGGATATTATTGTGGAGGTTCCAACGTAAATATTTCTTCAAATTTATCGAGTCGCATTCTTGTTCGTACTGAATGATTGAGTATACATAAGCGAATTCATTAGATGCATTAACGCACCCCGGGTGTCATGGGAGAAGACAATATCTCTACCGAGGATGCCTTGAAACTCCTCGGAACCTCTTCAAATGGCGTTTCTGCCGATGAAGCAATCTCTGATGCCCAAAACCGCTTAGATATGCGTTCAGGCATACCTGATGACGATGTCAAGTCTGTTGAAAATCGGATGGAAAGGTTACGCTCACGCGAAGGTCATTTGCTCAGGCTAGACCGTCTTTTTCTATCCAAAGGAGTACATCTTTCACTTACACTACCTGCATTTGCGCTTATTTTGCAGTTAATTAGCCGCCGGTTTGCCAGAGGCTCCCCGGATTTTTGGATATCAAGTGTTGAATCTTCTCTCGAATATGCAACTTTAACACGAGTAAGTGGAATACTTGCTGGAATCATTCTAATCGCCTGGACGTTTACTCTTTTTGTTGTACGAACATTGCATCGAACATCACGCAGGGTTTTCGAATGTGAGCGTGATGCATTTGTTCTTCGCGGCCGTCCATTCGAAAGTTTACATGGATACGAAGCCATCCATGATGTTACAAACAATGCTATTAATCGTGTATCTGCTGTTCTTACAGTAGTTGTAATTGCTGTTTTCGCACAATTTACAGCCACCTTTGAAGGGGGGCTCTCAGACGGAGGAGGCGTATTAGTTGGTATTGCTATAGGCGCAACCTTTGCTGCATTTGGCCTTGATTTATTGCGAGGAGGGATCCAGCACAATACGGTTGAGCGATGGGGTCTTCTCGAAGCATATGACCCACCACTACACCCTGCATGCCCTAACCCCGTTTTCACAGATATATTGACTACTTGGATGGATCCTGTCTTGAGGGCTAGGTTTGATTCTCACATTCAATCACTTCGCGATGGCCTTCAACCTGGGTGTGAAATACATTCAGCAATTGAACACCTTTTGCACATGCGTTACCTTGAAGCAAAGGGTGAATTAACCAATCGTCAAGTACGCCAATCGATGGGAAAATGGTTCAGAGATGACTACATCTCTGAACTCTTCGAAAGCGATTGGTTTGATGAAGATACATGGACTAAATTGTTCACGCACATCCGGAATCGATGCAGTCCATTTTTTAGACTTCTTGAAAGGTTGCAGTACGACTTGGATGATAATCTTGAATCACTTCGTTCAGATGCATTACATTTCGATGTTGACATGCAAAATGTAGTGACGGACTCAGGTCATTTATTTGCATACGTTCACAACAGTGATTCTGAAGAAATGACAATCATTATGAAAATTCAAACACCTGATTTTCAACCCCATGAAAGCGAATTTATGCTAACGCTTTCTGCGAGTTCGGCTCTTGATGAAATTGACAAGCACCTTCCTCGAATTTCTTCCACTAGCACCGATGTTCACGATGTTCTTGCTAACATGATGGATGAGGGTGAAATCATTTGGCAAACACTTCTTCCTCAACATGATGGTGAGGCTACAGTTACAGTCAGAATTGAAGATACTGATGGCAACCTCTTGGGTGGTCGTGTTTTGGCCATACAGATTAGACCGCCACTTGAGGAAAGAATACGGAATATAGCGGGTTATTCAGCAGTATTAGCAGGAATCGCCTCAATTCTATACCGTGTAATTCCGTGGCTTGCGGGTCTTGCAGCACTTTGAAACATCTCGTTGTGGTACCCGTACGCTTCAAATGGGAATGGTTGGTCGGATAATTATGGCGGATGGGTCACCTGAGTCGAATCTTGCGAATGCAGATTTGCGTGATCAGTTGAAGTCAATGGAAGCTAAACTATCTCGATTAAGGGATATTCGCCAGCAACACAATGATGCTGGGAAAAGAAATGCTGACAAGCGAAATTCAGTCCAGAAGGAATACAACAAACTTCGTGATGATATCAAGACTTTGTTAGCAGAAAATAAGGTAATTCGTGCGAAAGCAAAAACTCACCAAGCCCGCCGCGACGCCATCCAAGAGCAAATTCGCGAACTGATAGGAAGAGCCCGAGATTCGCGGGGTCAGAAGGGTAAAAAATCACCGATAATTGAGTTATCTGAACTTAATTCGCAAATAGAAAAACTCGAGCGAATGCTCGAAACAACTCCCATGAAAATTGAGAAGGAAAATAAGGTTGTTAAGTTGGTAAAACAACATATGAATCGTCGCAAGGAACTCGAGCCTTTGGTCGAGGAAGCAATGAGAATTAAAATTGATTTAGGGAATATTGAAGGCTCGATTAAAGATCTCAAGGCAGAAGCTGATGCAGAACATGCCGCCATGGTTGCAACAAATAAGGAAGGTGATGAATTGTGGTCCACAATTGAGCCTAGGTTCGAAGAGAGAGATTTCAAGAAGGCTGAAGGCGATCGTCATCATGAAGCATTCGTGGAATGTCGAAAGAAAGCCGATGAAGCGCACCAAGATGTCCTTTCAATGCTCGCGCAAGTGAATGAAATTCGTGATAAACTCAAGCAAGAGAGGCTTGAAGCCCAATCGTGGATTGATGAGCATAATGATTCTGTGAGGAAGGAACTTACTACTCCTGACCAGGATGAAGATTTAGCCAAGAGTCTCACTGAAGCACTTCTTGCGGGGAGTAATGTTTCAATTGGCGGCACAGAGCGAGGCACTAATGCGAATATTCGGACTCAACGTGAAAATAAAACTCCACAAAGACGTCGAGGTGCCTCTCGTGGCAACCGTGGCCGTTCCAAGCCGAAATCAGAATGAGATATTCTGATGTAACTTCAAATTCTGAAGGGGCCATTCTCAAATACCGTCTTGATTGCGACCTACCCATGCCACACCACCCGGGTGCCCCTGAACGGAGTTACAATCGTTCATGGGATGAAATTGAGGAGATGCTGAGTGTTGCAGAAAATCGAGCCATTGAATGGCAAAACTGGTTTGAAAATTGTCGAGAAGACGGTGATCGGGATGGGATGAAAGAGGCCGCTAGGAATTACAAAGCGCTGCAGGGAGTTGTGAAGTGTCTCAAATGGGTATTGGGTGAGGAAGGCGTTAACCACCCACTAGAATAGTATTCAAATGGATTGGTTGAAAAAATCTACTGTGTACTGTAATGAATGTTCCCGAGCATCTGGATTACCTCCTGCATGTGCACCAATGTTTTGAGCAAATTGGAATGCCGCTAATCTATGATGTGGCTCATTTAAGGAGATGATTTCCCCTGGTGTTTTTTCAGCCCAAAGATCGCCATTCATATCAATTTCAACATGTCTGTGATCTAGACGAATTGCATTTGGGAGCCATTTAACATCTTCTTCGGAATCAAACGCATGATGTGCTCCAGGGTAAATGTGAAGTGAAATATTTCCTCTTTGGGACCGAATCATTTCAGATATTTTTTCCACAAAATGAACAGGGGTATAATCGTCATCTGAACCATGTAATATCGAAATTGGAGCCGTTGACCATCTGTTGATTTCAGGCCTCATGTGGGCGGCTGGATAAATTGGCATATGGGCACAAAATCTTTCTCCATTGGGGGCTAATGCTTCCGCGATAGGTAACCATGCTGAATATAGTGCAACAGTCCCTCCCAAACTCCAGCCTGCAATTGCAATGTTATCTTCTTGAATTAGTGGATGTGTTTTTAGTAACTTGAGCGCACAAAAAGCATCATTAATCATCATTGCATGTGTAACCATCATTTGGTTATCAACAATTTCGGCAATTTTCCTTGATTCAAAGGTATGCAGTTTGAAAACTGCAAACCCCGCCTCAAGCCAATTATTGATATGATCTAGATGGTGTTCTCGCCAACCAAGACTTCCGTGGCAAGCCACAATACAAGGAAAATTACCAGTTTTATTTAATGGGAAAAAGAGTTCACCGAATACCGGGTGCTCGGTATTCTCTCCCGATTTAAGGATGTGTGGAATTTCAAAAGGACTCGCGGAAAGAAATGGTATTTCACCAACATCTTCGAGTGACAATTTTTCTTTGCATCCCATGATATCACCTCAACGCGATCCTTGAACAAAAATAAAGTTTAGAATTGCTTGATAAATAAGGAACCATATCAAAAGTATCCCACAAAGTGCTTCAAGAGGGGGATCTTTGTCGAAAGCGATTCCATATGCAACGATAAATACAATCAATCCTATGGCGAAACCAATTCGCCATGTAATTTGCAAAAAGATACTCTTCTTCGTTGTAAGTTCTTTCCAACCCTCAAAGCCAAACCATTTCCGAATTAAGCTCATGATTACCAGCCACGTTGATCCATTCTCACATCAAGCGTTTCTATTTCTAAACCATCCATTGGACGACCTGCCATCATTGCACTGGCCTCAGCAATTTTTTCAGGGTTATTGTAGTGATGCGTAGCCATTACAATTGCCTCCGCAGTGGTGGTTGGATTTTCTGATTTGAAAATTCCTGAACCAACGAATACACCATCCATATTGTGCCGCATGAGAAGGGCTGCATCTGCTGGTGTGGCAATTCCACCTGCTGAGAACGTGACAACCGGTAACCGTCCCATTCCGCGTACTTCTCCCAAGATTTCAACAATACTATCGTGATTTGCGGCCATACTACCGAAAGGTGTATTTTCTACCGTAAGGGCGTGTTCACTGGCTTTTTCTAAGCGACGGAAACCATCACTAATTGTTCTTGCAATTGTTTCAAATTCAGCATCAGTGGCTCGCTGTATGAGTTCGATTTCACTAGCAACAAGTCTTGCATGTTGTACAGCGGCAACGACATTCCCCGTCCCTGCTTCACCTTTTGTTCGGATCATTGCAGCACCTTCCATTATTCTACGAACGGCTTCTCCCAGATTTGTACAACCACAAACAAATGGAATGGTGAATTCATTTTTCGCAATATGGTAGAATGGATCGGCCGGTGTCAAAACCTCCGATTCATCAACCATGTCAACGCCAAGTGCTTCAAGCACTCTTGCTTCTTCATCATGACCAATTCTTGCTTTGGCCATGACAGGTATACTTGTAGTTTCAATAATTCCATTGATGAGATCCGGATGACTCATCCTAGCAACTCCTCCGTCTGCCCGAATATCGGCTGGAACCCTTTCTAATGCCATTACACTGGCCGCCCCAGCATCTTCAGCGATGTGTGCTTGTTCCGGTGTGACGACATCCATTATGACGCCCCCTTCCTGCATCTTAGCAAATCCTCGCTTCAGTAACTCAGTACCTTTACGCATCTCATTCAAATCAATCGACATGTCTTTCGGTCTTGTGGACCAAAGTTTTGCATTAGAACCTTCGTTAGAGTCCGTGAGCATTAGTCTTCTGCTAGAATCGGCGAATCGCCTTCTGCAATTTCTGCGTCTACGGCTTCTTTTTCGTTACGATCAATCCACGCTTCTTCTTCGTCAGGAACGTCTGTGTCGGCGAAGATAGCATCAACTGGGCACTCTGCGATACAGGCTCCACAATCAATGCAGTCATCGGGGTCGATTACCAAGTAAGTTGGTAATTCACGAAATGCTTCTACAGGGCATACAGCCACGCACTCTTGATATTTTTTATCAACACAGGCGGTCGTTACAACGTGTGTCATGAACTTGGGGCACAGCCAACAAATATCAAGTCTTGTGATTAGGTTGCCTTTAAACTAAACTTTTATACCAATGATTAATTATTCTTTTTCGCCTTTTTTGCAGCATTGGAGAGCAGTTCCCTGGCAATCAATATGGGGTCCTGGCCAGGATAAACTTCTAATTTGAATCGTCCTTTAACAACACCATCGCCTCCATCTTGCATCAATTGAATTCGGCCACAAACTAATGATGCTAAATCTAGACGAAGATGTAATGTATTCCCCTCATCAATCCGTTCTGCTAAGTCGCCAGACTCAGCTAGTTTTGTTAACAAATTGAACCCGAGATTGGATACCGCTTCACGAGCCTGTTTTTTCCGCTCAATATGAGCTTTGATAAGAATCATTTTTGGGCCGAAATAGGACTTCACCTTTTCACGACTAATCGCTGCATATCCACCCGTCAGCCAACTCAATGATTCTTCGATAGTATTGTCCAAGCCCACAGCACTTGAGGTGGCAGACCAGGTTAAATTGTGCATTGACATACTGCTCTAGAAGGGCCGTGAAGCCAGTGGCCTATGAATTGTCTTGTAATGAATTTCTTATTTCGACCCCTATGGGGTCCAGGGGCGTCGTTCATATACTCAGGTCAGGTCGCGAGGCCGCTAGTGGGGTAGCCCCCGCGACTGAGGAGTGGATGAATCATGGCCAGTAAGGGCTCAGCATCACGTGCTGCAGCAAGGAAACAGAAAGACAAGTGGAAGGCCAAAAGATGGTATAAAATCCGCGCGCCTCGACAGCCATGGCACTTCAAACTCATTGGTGAAACATTAGGAGAAGAAGATGAACTCCTCATCGGTCGCATGTATGAAATTACTCAGCAAGAAGTCGATGGTGACTTTAGCAAACTGAATGTGAAACTCAAGTTTAGAGTTTCAGAGATTATCGGGCAAGATGCAATTACAATTTTTGCAGGGCATGAAGTTCTGAAGGATCACGTACGTCGCCAAGTTCGTCGATATCGTGGAAAGGTAGATGATGTTGTTGATGCAGTAACAGAAGATGGTTATTATGTCCGAATTAAGCCATTTTTGATTACTCAAGGGCGTGTGAAAAGCAGCCAGAAGAAAGGAATGCGCGACGCCAGCAGAAACATCATTTTACAAATTGCTGCTCGCACCAGTTGGCTTAACTTACAAAAAATGATTCTAAACGGTGATCTTGAGAAAGAGATAGAGCAAGCAGCTCGTAAGATTGCGGCGGTCCGCACTGTAATTATTCGCAAGAGCCAACTCGTTCAGGAAGGAGTTCTAGTTGATGATGGACCAACGTTGGATGAAATCCGCGAAACTGAGTCTCGTGCAGCAGCAGCAAAGGCTGCGGCATTGGAAGCAGCTATGGAAGATGAAGATGAAGGTTCACCTGATGTTCTTGCTGCTGCAGAAGCAGCTGGCGATGGTGCAGGTGCAGAAGAAGCAGAAGAAGCAGAAGAAGCAGAAGAAGCAGAAGAAGCAGAAGAAGCAGAAGAAGCAGAAGAAGCAGAAGGTGCGCCCAGCAATGAAGGCAATCCAGATTATTCTTCAATGAAGGTTGCTGAACTAAAAGAGCTTCTGAAGGCAGCAGGGAAGCCAGTTTCTGGAAAGAAGGACGATTTAATCGCCCGATTGATGGAGTAGGTGGGGCCAAATGGCCCGCATCGCAGTGCTATGCGGCACCGGCATGACCGAGTTGGCTACATCTACTGAAGGCGCGATTGTTGAATATTTTCGTTCCGAAACACCGTGGGGCGAGGTCCCTTGCACTCTTGTTAAATCTGAAAAGAAGCATCATCTGAATGAAATTGTATTTATTTATCGCCATCATAGCCCTGATGGAAGAGTCAACCCCCCTCATAGTATCGAGCATCGTGCAAATGTGCATGCTGCTACTTCGTTTGGAGTAGATGCAGTCATCAGCGTCTGGTGTGTAGGGTCAATGGATCCAGATTTTCCGCCAGGAGTGGTTGGTGTTGCCGATGACATGCTCGATATATCTGGGACTGTGTGGACATTCCATGATTATTCAGCAGTCCATGTGGATCGGACTGAAATGTTTAATCGAGCATTATCATCAACTGCTGCAGATGTGTTGAAGTCCCAAGATAATGCAGGTCCCAATGCATACAAGCAGGTAGTTGGCCAAGCCAGTGGTCCACAATTCGAAAGTAGAGCGGATGTCGAAGCTTACCACCGACTAGGTGCAACGTGTGTTAACATGACAATTGGGGGGGAAGCTCGATGCATGTCGGAGAAAGAACCCCCACATATCGGACTATTGCTTTCGAGTAATTGGGCTGCAGGAAAAGACCCAGCCGATTCACTTACACCCGTGGATCACCACAGTGTTGAGGGTCTCGCAGCATCCATGCGAGCACGTGTTTGGGATGCGATATTAGGGGTTGCAGACAACTTTCATTAGTCCCCAAGGTAAACAGTAGGTTCATCGTCCTCATTCACAGGCCGATGTGTATGACGAGACCTGTGAATGTAGATGAATGGGGCGAAGTAGATGCCTTGGAGGAACCGGATGGTTCGTGGATGACAATGATGGGTCGTGTAGCACGTTTTCATCTAAAGCACGATTTCGCTAACCCTGAAAATAATGGTCACGACATGGGCTATCGTCTTGCATTGGTGATAGAAGAGTTGGGCGAATTGTCTGCTGCCATTACGAAAGGGAAACCAAAGGAAGAAGCGGCTGAGGAATTGGCAGATGTATTCATATTGACTTTAGGGAATGCTTTGGCGATGGAAGTTGATTTGGAAGCTGAATTCCATAAAAAGTTGGATAAAATAATGCAGAGGCCAGCAAAACGTGGTGGCATGGGCATACGAGTGACTGAATATCAAGGTGAATGAAATACGGTGATTTCTTGGTCACGCCCGGTGAGATTTTCTTTGAGGATTATCCTGATTTCAAGCCCAATTTGACACCACGCCAAATTTTCCTTCTAGGTAGCTTTGGCGGAACCTATTGGCGCCCGATATTTTCAACAGTAAGTGGGGAAGATTTACGAAATCAGCATTTGGAATTTGAGTGTTGGTGGGACGGGATACCTGGAAATCACCTCACAAGTATAGATTACTATAAATCAATCAATCGGTATCGTGTAAAGAGTGGCACTGACCTCGAACTTTGGGAATCCAAAGGATGGATACATGAGCAGGATCCTTATGGGTGGGTCCAATGGTATTGTCGATTTTTCGCAGGACGTCGAAGTGAAGATGATGCACGTCAGGTAACTAGGTGGAAGTCATTCACCGGATTCAATGGTCGGTTTCGCCGGCAATTGATTACGCGTATTTTAGAAAAAGAATCAAATTTCGATGATGAAAGTATTAGTCCTGTAATTCGCCAATCATTGCAACATTGGGCATACCAATTGACTGAAACCGATTTTGAAAATGATGTTTTGAGCAGAGTAAGGAAAAATTTCGGCTGATACCTAGCATTCAAGTGTGTAAACTGATTCGGAGTACCATAATGTCATTGGAATATGCGAACATCGCGGGGTACCGATTTGTCACGCTATCGGATCGGGATGATTTACGAGCCCCATTCCAGGAAGAATGCAAGCGACTGAACCTCTTGGGAACAATTCTTCTGAGTTACGAAGGAATCAATTTTTTCTTATCTGGAAAACAGGAATCGATAGATATATTCCTAGAATTTCTTGACCATGATGAACGATTAGCAGGGATCAAAATCAAGTTTTCCTACAGTGAAAAACCAGCATTCCGCAAAATGTATGTGAGGCTGAAGAAGGAAATTATCTCCATGGGGTGTGAAGAAATTAAGCCAGAATTTGAGACGGGTACATCAATTTCCCCCACTGAATTCAAGCATTGGTTGGATGAAGGAAAAGAAGTCACAATTCTAGATACCCGCAATGATTACGAGATTAGAGTTGGTACTTTTTCGAATGCGATTGATTTTGATATTCCCACATTTAGAGAATTCCCTAAAGCGGTTGAAGAATGTTCGTTAGACAAAGAAAAGCCAATAGTAATGTTTTGTACTGGCGGGATAAGGTGCGAAAAAGCCTCCCAATTAATGATAAATCAGGGATTCTTGGATGTTAGACAACTCGAAGGAGGTATATTGGGATACTTCGAAGAAGTTGGTGGGGATTATTGGGACGGTGATTGCTTTGTCTTTGATCGGAGAGTTGCAGTTGATTCCAACTTACAAGAAACTGAAGCAGTTGTCTGCTATGCTTGTAGGGAGCCACTTTCATTAGATGAACAGGATGAATCGGATTACATTTTGGGAATGAGTTGCCCATATTGCTCAAATTAAGGCCCTAATTTAGTTGAACGGCATACTGATTATTTCAAATGTATTTGCGATTTCGACAAGACATGGGTCGTAAAATTAAATCATTGACCCTCGTGTTTTTGATGCTAACATCAGTACTATTGATTTCAGTACCAGTCGATGCAACAACAGAAGAAAATTCAGTAATTGAGCCAAAATGTAATGCTAATCGAAATTCAACTTGGTCAGTTGGATTAATCTATTGTGATGATCAAGTGAATACCGGTTATACACTTTTTTCACCAATGTCTTCCACTATCACCTATCTGATTGACATCCATGGACGCGAAATCCATTCTTGGATTTCTCCAGGTGGGCACCGCCCTGGCTTGTCATCCTACTTACTTGAGGATGGGGATCTGCTACGAACTGCTAATTTGGGACAAAATGCCCCCGGTTCATTTAGCGGAGGAGGGGCTGCCGGCAAGGTTGAGAGAATTTCATGGGATGGCACACTCGAATGGTCATGGACATATTCGACAAATCAGGTCCGCAGTCATCATGATATTGAACCACTACCAAATGGTAATTTTTTGATGATAGCGTGGGAATCAAAAACTGAAGCCGAAGCAATTCAGGCAGGTCGCGATCCGAATAGCCTGAGCCAATCTTCATTATGGCCTGATCACATTATTGAGGTGCAACCAGTTGGCTCTAACCAAGCAAACATTGTGTGGGAATGGCATGTGTGGGATCATCTGATTCAAGATCACGATTCAAGCAAAGAAAACTATGGAGTTGTTGCCGAACATCCAGAATTGTTGGATATTAATTTTCAAGACAATAGTGGTCCCCAATCAGGTCGTAGCGATTGGATGCATTGTAATGGAATTGATTACAATGCTGCGTTAGATCATATTGTATTTTCATGTAAAAATATGAATGAAATATATATCATTGATCATAGTACTACTACTATAGAAGCAGCTGGACACACTGGTGGACAATCAGGTAAAGGTGGTGATTTCTTGTATCGATGGGGTAATCCAGAATCCTATCGGGCAGGAAATTTGTATGATCAGAAACTGTTTGGCCAACACGATATTCAATGGATTGAAGAGGATAGAGTTGGTGCTGGACAGTTGATATTGTTCAACAACGGTGTTGGTAGAACTCCTGAGTATTCCTCAATTGATGTTTTCTCACCACCATTCAACCCAGTCAGTGGAGAGTATACACTGGAAAGCGGACTAGCATGGGGGCCTACTGCAACGAGTTGGGATTGGGATATAGGGGGTGAAATGTATGGCACATCAATTTCAGGAGTAGAGCGATTACCTAATGGAAATACATTGGTAACATTCGGCCCAAAGGGTACATTCTATGAAGTCAACCTTGATGGTGAAATTGTATGGGAATACGTCAATCCAGTTGTAGGTAGCGGACCTATGAATCAAGGCGACACAGTTCCACAAGGGAACCAGCCAGAAAGTTCTCAAAATAATGTATTCAAAGTCCGTCGATATTCCAGTGTATTCCCTGGGTTGGTAGATAAGGATTTGACTCCTTACGATTATATCGAATCATGGACGGATGCTTGTAACAAAGAAGAATCAATTCCTTGGGACTCTGATGGGGATGGATGCATAGATGATTCAGATGGAGACGGAATCTACGATAATGCCGATATCTGCGATGGATTCGATGACACAATTGATATTGATTTGGATGGGATTCCTGACGGCTGTGATCAATTAATTGATTCAGATGAGGATGGTGTATCCGATTCATCCGACATATGCCCTGGTTATGACGACACAATTGATATTGATTTGGATGGAATTCCTGACGGCTGCGATTCTACCCCGCTTGGCGAAAATCAAGATGTTGGAAATAATTCGTCCCCCTCCAATAATTCCGATAATGGTTCTTCTATTGTTTTCGAAAATGAAAACTCGGATTCGAATGATAGCAAAATGACAATTGCAGTTATATTTTCCATTATTGGACTACTTTTGATATTTATCAGTGCCTCCTACTTTTTCTTGACGAATATTCGCAATCAAAATCAAGTTTGGGGGCCGGCTCCAGTTGACCCGTTTGATTACTCAAAGGTTCACCAAATCCCCGATTATGATCCACCTGCTCAAGTTCTTGAACCCACTCCCGTCCAACCTGCCCTCGAAGTTCGTGCGACAGTATCTCCACCTTTGCCCCCAACAGGACTTCCCGAAGGTTGGACTTTGGAACAGTGGGAGCATTATGGGCAACAATATTTGGATAGAACAAACTCTTTGAATTAGGTCATTGTCCAAATGGAATATGTTGATGAATAGTCGTCTCCATCAGATTCGCCCCTTCGTTCGATTACATTTTCAGTCCATTTACTACGATCCCATTCAGGGAATTCTACATTTCCTGAATTTGAAGTGTGCACCGTCGTGATATGAATTTCATCAATTTGGTCCATGAACATTTGATAGATTTGGCCACCACCTATAATCCAGCATTCATCACAAGCCTCAGCATGAGCGATTTCGATTGCTCTACCAGGATATAATGCGGCATCAGCATCTGGATGGGACCAATTCGTGTCCTTAGACATTACAATATTGACACGCTCAGGAAGGGGCCTGAATGCCTCAGGAAGTGATTCCCAAGTTTTACGGCCCATGATGACTGCATTGTACCCATCTGCAATCGTAAGCTCCTTGAAACGAGCCATATCGGATTGCATTCTCCACGGTAAGGTGTTCTCATTACCAATAATTCCAGTTTCATCCATGGCAACAATCATCGCTATTTTCAAAAAATCACCTCATACACTAATTGGTGCAGTAATGTGTGGATGGTGTTCATACCCCACAATCTCAATATGTTCTGACAAGAAGTCATCAATATTCATAATCGAAGTCTCTAACTTTAATTTCGGTAGTGTCATTGGAATCCTAGAAATTTGTTCCTTAGCCTGCTCAAGGTGATTCAAGTATAGGTGGGCGTCACCGATGGTGTGCACAAATTCCCCAACATCTAGGTCACAAACTTGTGCAATCATGTGGCATAAGAGCGCGTATGATGAAATATTGAAGGGTACGCCAAGAAATATATCTGCACTACGTTGATACAATTGTAATGACAACTTCCCATCGGCTACGTAGAATTGGAAGAATGCATGGCAGGGCATTAATGCCATATCATCCAGTTCGCCGACATTCCAGGCACTGACAATATTCCGACGACTTTCAGGATTATTTTTGAGTGTTTCAATTGCTCTAGCAATTTGATCAATCATCTGCCCATCTTCAGTTTCCCACTTCCTCCATTGTTTGCCATAAACTGGACCCAAATCTCCGTTCTCATCAGCCCACTCATTCCAAATTCTCACTTTATTTTCTTGTAGATAGGCCACATTGGTATCGCCTGATAGGAACCACAGAAGTTCATGGATGATACTTGGCCAGTGCAGCCTCTTTGTTGTTACAGCCGGAAACCCTTCGGATAAATCAAATCGCATTTGGTGTCCAAAAACACTCAGTGTCCCTGTACCTGTACGGTCTCCGCGCTCCACTCCTTCATCGAGGACTCGTCGGATGAGGTCAAGGTAAGTTTGCATGGGAACAAGATAGACTGTGTAGAGCCGGTTCTTGAATTGTGTCCCACCTCATTTCAGGGTGCACCCAGTGCTGCTAAAGAACCAATTAGTTGGTCCGTGAATCTCCGATAAAGAGCCCCAATCGATGCACGTCGCTCATGTTTCTCTGATTCAATAATTGCTTGAAGTTGCCCATCATCTTGGTTGCCACCCTTTGGGTGCTGTATCCATTCATTCCAAGTAATCCCCTCTCCATATGAAACCTCTACTTTTTTCCATGGTCGCAGAATTTTGTCGCCTGGCGCCATTACAGAACGTGCGCCAACTAATGCACAAGGATATACGGGTACATTTGGGTGGCTTGCAGCAAGACGTGCAACTCCGGTTCTTCCAGGCTGTAAATAAGGGGCTGAATCCCTCCTTGAACGAGTCCCTTCAGGAAAAATACCCATTACTTTTCCGTGGCTTAGGACATCTGATGCACGTGCCAAAGCATCTGATGCCCCTGATTCCCGATGGGTGTTGATTTGACCAGTAGTCCGCATCACAATCGCTGTGTGAAAATGCTTGAAATGAGAATCCTTTGCAAGATAGTGCACACGTTTCCTTGAACCACCAATTATTGCAATTGGATCGATGTGGGATGTGTGGTTTCCTGCAAGGATAGCAGGGCCCCTTCTGTTAATTCGATCTAGCCCATAAAATCTCAATCGGAAAATAGTTCTTAGGAATGCCGGGAGTGTACGTAGTAGCATTGAGTACGTTGGTGCTTTGGGTAGTGGGATTCCAGTACCAGGGATTTCGCATAACTTGTTGAATTCCAAGAGAGTGGAATCAGAAATCATTCCCATTGACCTGGTCTGTACAGTATTTACTCTTCAGTATTGCCGATGTTAGTACCCTCAAAATGAAGAACGGTGACCTTCCGCCATTAGCCGTGAACACCCGTCGCCTATCGGCTTTCGTCATGCTTTTCGTACTGTTGGTGCCCTTGGGGTTACCTACTGCTGTTGCATGGCAGGAAGATGGTTGGCTGACTCAAGAAGTAGTCGGGGGGGAACGTCTTGAACTTGGCGATGAGTTTGGATGCCATGGCATACCTGGGGTGAATACACTGGACAATCTCAAAGAAGTCGTGGGTGAATGTAAGGAATACCTCACAGATCGTATTGATGCATCTAAATGGGGATCTAACCCACTTTCATTTGGGTTGCCTTCAGAAGAAATTTCTGATGCACACGGGCTGGAATTATTTGAGAGTGGATTCCGCGTAGTTGGGGACCAAATCGAAGGTGACCCCAATTATGTCAATAAAGTAGAACGAAATGGTGGTAGTTTGGAAAAGAATGTGGCTGATGAGGATTTGATTCAATCTGTAGCATCTCATGGTGGTCTTGTTAGTATGTATTGGGAGGCGAGAATTGAAGATTTGAATGTCCGTCGTGACAAAGACGTTGTTGAATGGATTGAAGATCAAAGTGTATGGTATACAACTTGGGGTGAGTACCATTCATACCTCAATGGGGGTGAATTGAACACCACGGATTCAGATGGAAATTTGGAAATTTCTATTTCATCGGGGCTAGGTTACTGGCCCGTGCCACTAACTTTGAGAATTGATTTAGGCAATGTTTCTATCCAAAAAATAATTGATGAAAATGGAATGGAATTAGAATTGATGGGTTCCGAAGAAGGCCATTTGAGAAGTGGATGGAGGGTTGAGAATTCTTATCTCATTATATCGGTCAGTCCAGATTTAGTTACAACAATCTACACAGAGGGCGAGACTGATTGGTCGGACGTTACAATCATCGAAAACCAACCTCTTTTCAATAACCACACTTGGGCAATTGCAGTTGCAGGCCATCACACCACGGATTTATTTGAATGGAGTGAACCATTCCAATATAGTTCACTTAGGTTCACTTGGTTAGTTGAACCAAAAGCCGATATCGAACCCAGTTGGATTTTACCAATGGTTGCTATTGTCATCATTTTAGTGGCTCCAACAGCCATTTGGTGGACATTGAAAAAGGATAGAGAAATGCAAAATTACTCTGATGATGAGGAGTGATTATTTATGATTTTTACCCCATTACCTTTCATCATTGCAATGAAGCGGTCAGCATGCTCATGAAGTGCTTCAGGGGGCAAGACACCGAATTGAGTAAAGACACCTTCAATCATCATTTCCACAACTTCAATTGTAACTAAACCGGTAGTCCTTGCCATCGAAGACCATCCACCCTGGCCTTCATCGATAATTTCCCATCGATGCATCTCTCCGTCCGCATGAATTTCGACAGCTAGCCATGTGAATTCAGGTCGAGTGGAATTGAATTTCCAACTTTCGATCAATTCTTCCTCGTTGATTGGATCAAGGTCAATATATCGCTGGATATGCCCCGGCCATCGAACCGTATACTCGGCCAGATCGTCACAAAGGATAGTATCCAGAAGGCTACGTAACCCATCAGTCAGAAATGCCTCCATTTCACCATATCCAGTGACTTGGACAGAATGTCTCTCCGTCAATGCTGGTGCTGCAATATTTTTACCGCCACGCCGAATTCTAGCGGGCCTTGTATATTCTTCAATTACATCAGAGGGGGAAAAAGGTGCCATGTACGACCAATCAGCATCTGGTTTCTGTGGATTTCCACCTACCCATATACGAACTCTGTCGACCTTGGACGCATCGTTCTGGACTTTTCCAATCAAAATATTTGACATACCAGGTGCAATACCTATATCGTAAATTAGTAAACTACCATTATTTTTTGCCAATATGTCCAGTTCTCTTGGATCTTCTGAAGTGAATGCTAAATCAGCTACCATGATCCCTTTTATGGATATCAAAGACTTCCTTATTTTATGGCCAAACCTCCCCGGCAGGCAATTGACAACTACTGCTGCCTCTCCAATTAAATCATCTAGTTTTTGTGAAACATCAATTCGACTTTGAATTCCTTGAATACGATTAGGTAAATTTTCCAATACACCCTCGTCGGCATCAATTAATCGAATCTCGTGCCCTTTACTTGCAAGATTGAATGCAATAAATCGGCCGACAAGTCCCCCGCCTAGCACACAGATGCGAACCATGTCCCGGGAATACGATGTACACGTCAAACCATCGGCCGCAGGCTGTAGAGACCCGACGACTTGAAAGCCGCTTTGAGTTCGGCATGGTCGATGGTAGACATTGACCCATGGTCTAGCCAGGTCTCTACGGACTATGAGCGAATTGTGCAGCAGTTCGGTTTGGACTCTATCCCAATCACACAAATTCAAAACCCTTCAATGCACCATCGGCGAGGTATTATTTTCGCACATCGAGATATTGGAAACATCATTCAGGCACAGTCTCGAGGTGAAGCATTTGGAGTCATGACTGGCTTGATGCCTAGCGGGAAAATGCATTTGGGACATAAAATGGTTATCGATCAAGTACGGTGGTTCCAAGAGCAAGGTGCTGATGTCACCATTGCAGTTGCTGATTTAGAAGCAAATGCAACCCGCGGATTTAGCCTAGATGAATGTCGGAAAGTTGCCCTTGAAGAATATGTTTCAAATTATGTTGCTATGGGGTTGGATCCAGAAAAAACTCAGATTTATTTCCAGAGCACCAGGCCTATAGTTCAACGAATGGGTTT
>JASLKH010000073.1 GCA_030747675.1 Candidatus Thalassarchaeaceae archaeon
ATCTCTACCATAATGGCTACCGCAGCAGCGCTGTAGAGTACAATCAATACAATTCCAGCAAACCAAATGGGGTCGCTGAACAAACTGTTACTTGAGCCGATTTGTGTCAAAAATAATTGGCGAGATAAAAGAAATAGTAAACCAAATCCAACAACAGGTGCTAGGATATCATCAACCAATCGTTCCATTGGTTGCATTCTACGCTGTGATGTATCGGCAAACACCAATTCGCCATGACTTGCAGCCTTTACAATTACAATGATGCTAGTGAGAATCAGGAATAGAAGTACAGTGACTAATATCCCAGCCCAAGTTGGCAGAGGCATATATGCTACAATAAGGAAACAGAATAACCCTAAGAATGCTGTAATAGGTAGCCTATGCATGTGTTTAACCATTGCATCTTCTTCGCGAACCCCTTCTTCCAATCGATGAATCCCAATGATTCCCCAGTGCATGTAACGCATGATTAATTCCACAACTTTCGAGAGTAGTTTTTTGTCAATTAAGATCCATTCTGCTGCCAATATCAATGGGAATAACAAGAGAAAGATAAGACCTCCAATTACCCCCACTAATGGTGAAAGAATCAGAACGGGTAAGAGCATGAAATGTGGAAGTTTGAGGGGATGCAAAACATCCATTTCAATACGGCCTTGACGCCCAGTGTCAATCCCAGCGCGTTTGGCTTCATGATCCAATGCTAGTCGATAAGATGCAATCGGTTCACCTGAGTCTAAAACACGGCGAACAAAACTACGGTATTTGGCATGTTCTGGTTCATTACCAACACGATGTCCCCACCAAAAACGCAAAGGTAAGGCCAAAATTACAGGTGTAAGCAAAATGCCAACTGCAACCATTAGGCCTGTGAAATCCTGCTCTGCCACGTAGATGCGCTAATCCATTCTTTCTTAATCGAAACGGGTTGAATGTCGCATCTGAGTGTGATAATGCGAGTAGATTCAATTTGCGGGTTTAAGCCGTATTTTTGTAGTTCTCAGAAACAACTCTCCAATCCACTACGTTCCACCAAGCTGCAATATAATCTCCTCTCCCTGGCCCGAATTTCTTGTAGTATGCATGTTCCCAAACATCTAGTCCGAGAATAGGGTTACCACTTCCCTCCATCAAAGGATTATCTTGATTTGGAGTTGAGCAAATGCAGAGTCCCCCTCCATTGTCTACGCATAACCATGCCCAACCACTTCCAAATCTCGTCATTGCTGCATTGGCAAAATCTTGTTTCATTTTTTCAAAGGAACCGAAAGTTGCATCAATCGCTGCTCCGAGTTCTCCACTGGGTTCACCACCACCATTTGGCGACATAGTTTCCCAGAAAAGACTGTGATTCCAATAACCTCCACCATTATTCCTTACAGATGCATTGCCATTATGGTTGGTTAGCAACTCCTCAATACTCATTCCAGACATTTCTGTTCCTTCAATTGCTGCGTTTAACTTAGCAGTGTAACCCGCATGATGCTTGCTATGATGTATTTCCATTGTTAAAGCATCAAGATGCGGTTCAAGTGCATTGTATGCATATCCTAGTTTTGGTAGTTCAAATGTCATGGTTCTCCCAGCACATAGGAGGAAGTTATCGACTATCAATGTGCGTATTGAATAGCGAATATTGATGGGGTGTGAATTCTGGCTATCGTTCATGGCGAGGATTGCTATAACTGATGGAATGGCTACTGGTGCTGTCGAACGTTTGCGAAAGGCAGGTCACGATGTTGATGTCGAGCCAAACGCTCTCAATGGATTCGATGCGGTCGTCATTCGAAGTGCAACAAAAATGACTGAATCAGCAATCGCTGCTGCACCTTCTTTGAAACTCATTGGAAGAGCAGGTGTTGGAGTCGACAATATCGACTTGGATGCTGCTACAAAATCAGGGATATTGGTTTGTAACACACCAGCATCTTCGACGCATTCCGTAGTAGAGATGACCATCGCCCATTTGCTCGCTTCAATTCGTTTTTTACCGAAAGCTGACCGTGACCTGAGGGATGGAAAATGGTCAAAAAAGTCGCTCAAGGGTTCAGAACTAGCAGGAAAGAGGCTGGGATTAATTGGCTTTGGAAGGATTGCACAGGGGGTTGGACGAGTTGCCCAAGCAATAGGCATGGAAGTACATGCTTATGACCCATATTTACCAGAGCATGTTGCTAGAGATCAAAATTGTCAACTACATAGCAATGTAAAAGATGTATTTTCGATATGTACGCACATATCTGTCCATTGTAATTTAACTGACGAAACTCATCATCTAGTAAATGATGAGACTCTTCAATTGATGCCAGGTGTTGGCGCTGATGGAATTGATTGCGGCAATCACTTGGTGAATTGCGCCAGGGGCGGTGTTGTCGATGAAATGGCTGCTCTTAAATCCCTAGAATCTGGACAATTGGCTTCCTGCGCTCTTGATGTGTTTGAAATTGAGCCCGTAGGGGATCATCCAATCATTCAACATCAATCATTCCATGGTACGCCGCATATTGGTGCTGCGACTAAAGAAGCCCAAGGGCGAATTGGAAATGAAATGGCAGATTTGTTAATTGGATTTTTCAGGGGGGAAACTCCTAATTCTGTAGTCAACCGCCAAGTCTTGAATTAGCGAGAGTTCTTGAGCCATCTAGTTTCCAACTAATCCATGGGCGAACGCATTCTCATTCATTGTGATTTGGATGCTTTTTTTGCATCTGTTGAAACTATTCACCAAAATTTGGATCCAACTCTGCCATTGATAATTGGCTCCGATCCCAAAAAGGGGTTGGGGCGAGGCATTGTATCGACTTGCAACTATGCTGCTCGCGAATATGGTATCCGTTCAGCAATGCCAATTTCAGAAGCATGGAGGCGATGCCCAGGGTCGCCAGTCGGGAATGGTATTTACTTACGGAGCAGATTCCGACTTTATCGAAGAGCATCTAAACGCGTCATGAGAATATTATATTCAAATGCCGATAAATTTGAACGTGCTAGTATCGATGAAGCATACCTAGATGTTACTGAAAGATGTGATGGAGATTGGGATAAAGCATTCTTACTCGCTCAAAAAATGCAAAGTGATATTTTGGATGATATTCAACTGTCTGCATCCTTTGGAATCGGACCTACGCGCATCATCGCTAAAATGGCTAGTGAACAACGTAAACCAGGTGGTATTTTCCTAGTTCCATCTGGTGGTTTTCAACAATTCTTTGAGCCACATCCTTGCAGAGCAGTCCCAGGTATTGGGAAAAAGGCCGCCCAATTATTGGGTGAAATGGGAGTTATGACTCTAAGCGATGCATATGAAGAGGGTCCAGATTCTCTGATCCAATACCTAGGTCAGCGACGAGGAGAAAATCTGTGGGCTATATTGGAAGGTCGTTCATCAAACGAAGTATCGACCCTTCGGACAAGGAAATCAATCAGTAAGGAAAAAACATTCCAGCATGATCAAAAAAATGTCGAAGTTGTATTTCATTCATTGGATACTTTAATCGAAAAAATAAGCAATAAGTTGCTACAATTAGAAATAACCGCTCGCAATGTTGAAGTGAAAATCAGATACAAAGGCTTTGAAACATTTACCCACGCAAGGTCATTACCAGTATCGATGGATGATATTGATGTATTTCGCCGAATTGCAACTCGACTGCTTACAGAACTCTATGATGCGGACCGTCCAGTCCGATTAATTGGATTCAAGTTGGGTGATTTGGAAGCACCACCTAATCGGCAATCTACACTAGATAGGTTCCATGAAGAAGAGTAAACCTATCAGTCGAATGCCCATTCGGAAAACATGGAGACGCTTCGTTGCTATGTCACTGGTGGCAGTGGGCATCTTGGAGCGAATTTAGTACGTCAATTACTCCATTCGGGGCATGAAGTAAAATGTCTAGTCAGGAAGGATACTCGGGCTTTAGATGGCTTAGACGTTGAATTGTGTACAGGTAGTTTGCAATCATTAGATGAGATGGCATCAAACATGCGTGGAAATGATGTTGTCATACATTCAGCAGGATTTGTTGCCGTCGAGAAATCAAACATTAATATTATGGAAAAAATAAATGTTGACGGGACTAGAATAATGGCGCAAGCCGCACTTCAAGAAAATGTTGACAAGTTCATTCACATTTCATCAGTCCATGCCTTTCAACAGCGCCCTACAAAAGAGACCTTGAATGAAAACCGCCCGTTAGTATCATCAACCAAGGCTGCACCTTATGATCGAACAAAGGCAGCTGGACAGCGCGAGATATTGAATGCTGTTGGAAATGGCCTTGATGCAACGATATTACACCCGACTGGTATTTTGGGGCCGTATGATTGGAAACCTAGTAGGATGGGTCAGGTATTACTCGATATTTCCAAAGGAAAAATGCCATTTTCCATCAATAATGGATTCAATTGGGTCGATGCCCGTGATGTAAGTACAACATGCATATCAGCCATTAATAAAGGGCGCTGTGGCCAAAATTATATTGTCCCTGGGTCGTGGAATTCGATGAAGGAAATTGCAACTATGTGTGGCAAGAAACCAATACTAACTCTCCCCTTTTGGACAGCTTACCTTGCTCTTCCTTTCGCAGGTGTAAAATCAGTCATTACGAAAAAAAGACCCTCTGTTAGTCGCGGTTCACTTCACGCATTAGCAGTCCAATGTAGGGACATTCCGGGAACATTGGCGCGTGAAGAGTTGGGCCATTTTAATCGGCCATTATCTGAAACAATAAATGATTCAATTAGTTGGTTCAAGGCGCAGAATAGATTGGGGTGAAATGTTGGGTATCGGAACTGAACAATACAACATCGCCTTATGGATTTGGATAGCTATTGCTTCACTTACATTTCTTACTTTGATGTTTGTTCGTGCACCATACGGTCGCCATGAAAGGCCAGGTTGGGGTCCTAGGATTTCATCTCGCCTCGGTTGGATTATCATGGAGTCACCCAGCGTCATAGTAATGTCCATCTTTTTTGGTATATATGCAGTAAAATGGGGCACTACAGATTGGGTTGCAATCACATTTTTCATAATGTGGATTAGCCATTATTCCCATCGGAGTTTCATATGGCCAGTGAGGGCGAAAGTGGCACACAAAATGATGCCGTTGAGTATTGTATTATTTGCAATAATATTCAATGGAATCAATACATGGTTTAATGCGGAGTGGATTTACGCACTGAATCACCCATATCCAGAGTACTGGTTTTACGGTTGGAAATTCCGTGTAGGTGCATTAATTTTCATCTCTGGAATGATGATCAACATCACATCAGACAACATTCTTTTTTCACTGCGAAATGGTGAAAATAAAGGTTATAGTATACCCCATGAAGGATTACACAAATGGGTATCTTGCCCGAACTATTTAGGTGAAATTTTGCAATGGATAGGTTGGGCGATAGCAACATGGTCACTTGCTGGATTATCTTTCGCCCTATGGACGATTGCTAACCTCGCCCCTCGTGCACGAGCAAATCATATTTGGTATCACGAACAATTCCCTGATTACCCGAAGAATAGGAAGGCACTGATTCCAGGTATTTACTGAAGATGATGCATTGCTTTTAGCGCCCCTTCGAATTCTGTAATTTCACTAGGGATTTTAACCCCTGATATCTCTGCTTTCAAACTAAGCCCTGCCTCTTTCTTTGCACGCCAAGTACCTGAGTTGAATTCGCAAAGAGTACTTGTTAAAGATCGCAAGCGCTCTGCCTCACTGTCGTCATCAATAGATGAAATTGGATATTCATCTACATCTACTGCACTAGTCCCATACAAAGTGTCACTAAGGTGATGGCAGAAGAATGGGCAAATAGGGCTGAAAATTGTAAGCAAGTCCCTCACGATTCGATGTATGACCCAGGCCGCATTTAAGTCCCCATCATACAACCTAGTCTTTGCCATTTCCAACCAGTGGCTTGGCAGAACGTCCGTTCCGAAGTTTTTAATCGCTCTTGCAGCAGTGAATATGTCGATAGATTCCCAAGCATTCTTGACAGCTGAAAGGACACCAGCGAATTCAGAAAGTACCCAGCGATCTGCGACCTCTAAGTCAGATGGTAGAGTTTCCAAATCATTAGGTGCATCAAACTGGGAGGCAAATCGAGCCACATTGAAAATTTTAGTTAATACACCGAAATACTTCGCTTCAATTTCTTCAGGATTTATGTGGAAATCATCACCCACCTGGGCATCACAGGCTTTCCATAATCGGAAACATTCTGAGCCGATTTTATTGGCCTTGAGCTGCACACTCTTCTCTGGTCCTTTAACGCGCCAGGAACCTGTTCGCCCACCTGCACCACATTCCAAAACGGAATCAGCATCAATACCATTTCCAAGCGATTTTGACATTTTACGCCCCCATGGATCCATACCTAAACCATCAATCCAAACATGCTTGAAACCAGGTTTGTCGAACAATAACACACTCTTCAATAGAGTATAGTACAACCATGTCCTTACAATTTCTTTACCCTGTGGCCTGAGTCCTGTTGGGAATGCTTTCTCGAAGGTATCCATCTGGTTGATGTAACCTGAAACAAAGAGATTTGAATTTGAGGAATCCATCCACGTATCGAAAACTTTCTCCTCACCAATAATGACTCCTAAATCTTCCTGCATATCCTCCCATGAACCCAAATCATCACGTGTTTCCCTATCCAAAACACGGCTACCTAGTGGTGGCACATCTTTCCATGGTTGCACATAAGTCCCCGGTGGAGGAACAATTACTCGCGAATTGTCCTCTGAGTACCAAATCGGAATTTCCGTGTGGTACCAACGACGGCGACTTATTGGCCAATCGATGCTGATATTTTCCATCCAGTCGAGTAAGAATTGGCGATTTCGAGGTGGGTGAAATTCGATATCATCGATGTGTTCACGCATTCTCCCTTGGATATGCGTTTGCCTTACATACCACTCTTTTAGCAATATAATTTCGACTGGGTTTTTTCCACGTTCACTAACTGGGACCTCTTGCTCTTTTTCAACAATTTGTAAAATGGCACCCATTGCTTCTAAATCGGCAATCACTTTTGCTCTCGCATCATTTACCTTTAATCCAGAATATGGGCCTGCAATGGATGTCATGCACCCGTCCAAATCAATCGCTTGGAATGGAGATAGTCCTAATTCCCTGAATACAGCAACGTCATTCTGGTCGCCGAATGAACAGACCATTAAAACCCCTGAACCAAATTCAGATTTCACTGAGGGATGCGTTCGAATTTCAACCGTCGCCTCTCTATTTTCTACTTCTACTGGCAGAACTATTTTTTGACCGACAAGGTGTCGATATCTATCGTCTTCAGGATGTACCACTACAACGCCACAAGCACAAATTAATTCTGGTCGCGTAGTCGATATGATGACTTCAGCACCACTCTCGGTATACCATTTTACATCCACTAACTTTGTCATTCGATTGAGTCTTTCAACTTCAGCATCAGCTATTGTCGTGCCTTCCACAGGATCGTAAATATTGGGCCGTAAATCTTCAACAATTTCTCCTCGACGAAATAAATCAACGAAAATAGCTTGCGTCACTGACCTATAATTTGGTGCATCTGTCAAATATTCCTTAGCAAAGTCGCAAGATAGACCCACTCTGCGAGCAGTATTGCGCATCGCGACAGTGTATTCCTCGATTGTATCTTTGCACAATTGTAAAAATTCTGCACGGTCATATGATTTCATTTTCCGCTTAGTATTTTTTTCCACGGTGAATTCAATATTTATTCCATTCCGGTCAACACCCCATGGGAAGAATACTTCTTTCCCCAAAAGACGTTGGCTACGTGCAATGACATCTATCATTGAATATTGTGCAACGGCACCGATGTGCCAAGTCCCACTCGGGTAAGGTGGAGGGGTATCGATAACGAATACTTCCTTCCCAGAACCCGGGTTGAAACCATATCGATTATTGTAAAGTGAATCATCAGAATAATGCTCTTCTTGAATTCGTTTTTCAAGGTCAACAGACCAACGCTTCTCAGATATTTTTGGTTTTGCCATTCGGTTTTCCCACCGGGGCCCTGAAACGGTTAATCGATACAGGTCCGGCCGAGCGTCGAGGCTTCTAGTTTTCAAGGCTCCCGTACTCATATTGGCGTGAGAGATTAAAGGGCACCTCTAGACACATCGCCCCGGAGGGGCGTTATGACTAGCACTGATGGAGGGCCGAAAACACCCTCTGGTCGCAAGCCTTTGGGCGCCCATGTTGGTGATTTCAAAAATAAAGTCCAGCGCAGCATTGCAGAATTTGAATCCGGGAAGGCCATGGGGAAAATCCTTTCAGCACCAAAATTAATTCGACGAGAATTGCAAGAAATGTCATTTGTTGGAGCGTTAACTAGATTTCCAGCCTTCACGGTAATCGCTTGTTTGATTTTGACAACGTTCCTGGCACTCGAATCAGGCATAACTGATCAATATACTGGTGAACGTTCAATGAACGTAAATGGAGACTTAGCTGCCTTCCTACCAGAAGGGAGTCAAGTTGCGGAAGACATCAAGGAAGTTGAAGCAGATTGGACAACAAATGTAATGATTGTATATGTCGAGTCTAACCAATTCAACATTACTAACGTGGATATTTTGAACCAAATGGATGCCATCGAACAGGAATTGAACCGGGTTCCTTCCGATGAAGGTGAAAATGATGGGATCATCTATGTGTTGAGTATATCTTCAGTCATTAAGGAAATCAATTCTAGTGCTCCCCGTGTTGCAAAGGCATTTGCAACGAATTTGGGTACTGCAACAGGACTACCATCGGTCGCTGAAAATGCAACTGATGTCATCGATGAGTACGGGGGTGTTGTGGGCGGGTATGCGATACCTGAAGAACAAGACAGAGTCGATCAAATCATTGGCGAATTACCAGACAACGCTCGAGACAAATTAGTTCGAGATGTAGGGTTGACTGAAAATGGTAAGACTATTGGTGAAAGTGCTGGGTATTGGAATAGAGCAGTGATTATCATTGGTGTATCCGACAATGGCATAGGAATTGATGGACAACCAACTACGATTTCTGATTTAATTTCTGACACCCAGGCCCAAATCGATTCCATCGCAGACGAAAATGGCTGGGATAACCTGAGTTTAACCATGACATTGACAGGCCCTGTTCCCATCACCAATGCTGTTACAGAGTATACTTTCGCCCTATTTTGGAAAATTTTCCCAGTAGGAGTAGTCGCCGTCGCCCTCGTTCTCTTTACCTTCCATTGTGATGTAATACAGACGGGGAGAATCCGTGTAGTTCAGGGGATAAAGGTGGTGATCATAGCCGGTTTACCAACACTTTGCTCTGTTTTTGCTACACTGGGTTTGATTGGCCTTACCAATTATGAAGTTACAATGACTGTGATTATTGTAGGCCCTATCATTCTCGCTCTTGGCGTTTCGTATGGTTTACACATTACAAATCGCTATGCTGAATGCAAAGGCACCCCTAAAGAAAAAATGGCCCTTGCTCTTCAATCAACTGGTCGTGCCGTTTTTCTTTCTGCGGTCACGACAGTCATCGGTTTCGTATCGCTAATACTGACCCCTATGGCTCCAATCAAGACGGTTGGTGTTTCATTAGCAGGGGGAATCATCATTGTTTATCTTTACACGATGATGATGGTACCAAATCTCACAATGTTGCTTGATTTGGAAAAGCCTAGCCACCCGCCACCGAAAATCTTTGTTGCGGCAGTTAGGGCACCAATTAAGTGGAGTAAAGTTGCCCTTACAGGTTTCATAATTTTGATGCTTTTCAGCGCACTCGTAAGTCGTACACAAGTAGTCGAAGACGTTGACTTACTGAGCATGGCCCCACAAGATGAGCCCGCCGTATCAAAGATGATTACCTATTCTGAAGAATTTGAAGCAGGGCAGGTTGGAATGATTTTAGTTAATGCCGATATTGAAGCTGATGCACAATTTTCTAATCAAGAATTTTCGGATCCTTACGATAATTTGGACAAAATTAGAATACTTGCTGAAGAAGTGAATGATGTCAATAAAACCACAGCAGTTTCAATTGTGTTCCTGATGAAGTCAATTGGTGCATCTTTTAATTTATCAGGCGACGAAGTATCTACCCTTCTTTGTGACAATTTACCTGAAGATAGTGTTTTTGAAGAAGTATGTCGGATTTTATTTGACAGGGAATTCAATAACAAGGGTACATTTTGGGATGTTTTAAGAACACTCGATGCTGGTGACTCAGGAGGTCGTGAGTCACAATCATTCTTGATTTCAGTATTTTATGATAGTTTGACAGACGAAACACGACATTTCTTCGTTTCCAAGGATTATCAGAAATCATTGATTTACATTGATATGCCTTTCATGCCAGTAAAAGAAACTGAAA
>JASLKH010000074.1 GCA_030747675.1 Candidatus Thalassarchaeaceae archaeon
CAAGCTTGGTCAACGGCGCTGGGTTTAGGTCCCAGTCCTCAGTGGTTCGCAGGTTCAAATCCTGCCCCCTGCACCATCCCTGAACCACTATTGATTCGAATTTTCCTCACTAGCAGCAATTCGTGATGAACGAGTTACCACAAAATATCCGGCAATTGAAATCAACAAAAATCCAAGAGGTACCCCGTAGATTACCAGTTTCCCTACTGGTTCCGAAATGGTCCCATTGACCCCTGTAAATGTGCCTGAAACTTGATTCCATTTATCTGCATCAGATGGCATTTCATCGCCATTAACAGTGTTAACAGTTAATCGCCAGTCAACACTCAATGTATCATCAATTGGAGCAGTCCATGAGACGTTCCAATTTCTCTGATTATTTCCCTGAAGAGTATGGGTTAATTGCGAATTTTCAATTAGTTCTGTATCATTGGATACTGGTGCAAGGAAACCGTAGAGGATCCAAAGGTTAAATCCAGCACTATTGGTGGCATTTTCAATAGGTTCAGCACCACCGCTGACCGATATAGAAAAAGTATAGGTTAGATTTGACTCATAATAATCAGGAATTCCTTGAATTGTGATTTCGACATCAGAAGAACTCACTGCGGAATGACATATGCAACCATTTTCAACATTTGCGATCCCATCTGGTTTGGATTGTACTCCTGGTAAATTTGTAGATAGCAAGAATGCAATAATTGCGAATAAAACAAATCGTCGCAAATACATTATTTGACCGGACGTAGCATTATCTCATGAATCCTGTTATGTTTTGAGATGATAGGCGCGTGCTCCTTGCCAAAGGGACAAAAGGCGAACCTTGCTTCGCGTAGTATGAGCGACGTGAATGAATCCGCCGAAGGTGAGTTTCCTCCTGCGTCGCCAGACAGTTTGATTCAGGAACTCGATGTAGATGGTTCTGGTTGGATTGAGTCAGATGAATTTGAAGAACAGAATCAAATTGATAAAGAATTACAGAAAATTTTTGATCGTAGAAATGGTGCTGTGAGGCGTTTCCCCAGAGGTATTGAAGATTATGTTTTAATTTCTGGATTACTGTATGGCCTGCTGTTTTTCGGAACAATGTTTGCCATGAGTGCAGGAATGTTGGGCAATGGCGTTGAAATGGATGAAACACTTTCTGCAACGGTTCTTGATTTCGATGAATGTGACGATCCAGGCAACAATGTTTGGGTTAATGCGTGGATAGACGATTCTCATAACGTTCGTTTGGATGCATACAATGTACCAGATGAAGCTGGATTTACCAACATTCGATGGAAATTCTCTGATGGATCTAATTGGATTACAGAAGAAAACTCCACTACGATAAAAATCGATTTTTCGGAATGGGATGATAGTGAATATGAGTTACTAGCCGAGTTCAATAATCATACATCACTTGAGAACTCTCAAAACTATTCAAATACATATACTACTTTGGCAAATAAAACTGTGAAATTAGAAGTTAGTTCATCCAGCCCAAGTATGGGATGGTTGCCATGGGTTTCTAATGCCCCGGTCAAAGATGCAGAGGTACTCAATGACGGACCTCGGGCTTGCTGGACTACATCAGAACTTGGGGGTTGGTCATGGATTTTGATGGGGGCAGAATGGGGTGGTGGTCGTGAAACAGCAATGTTAGCGGGCGGCTCTGCAGGTGTCCCTCCATGGTGGATGGCCTTTATTTCACTATCAATGTCTATCTTTTTCTTGTTTGTTCAATACCCATTGATGTACCGGTTTTACCATAGAGAGGAAGATGATGAATTGTCCGACCCTCAACTAGCTCGTTTAATTGAGCGGTCTGTGAAAAGTTGTGAGAAGAAATTGAGAATAGAGGTTGATTGGGATTCTTATCGTTATCAGCAACGAGATATTAGCATCGATGTCCTTGTTCCTTACAATACGACCATGGAGACATTCATTGACTCTAGAGACATACGTGGAGAAATTGTCACTAAAGTTCTAGATGAATTGAAGTCATATGGTGTGATGAAGCCCCTTCATTTACAAGCTAATGCTGGCGATTCCAGACAAGGGATATTTGAATCTCTAAGAAAAGGACTTGACCCTTCTAAATTAGAGATTGAAAGTGGAGGTAACTACAATTCTTTAGTCGAGGACTATTCTAAATTCTTTGAGTCAGTAGGAACACTAGCAGGAGTAGAAGATCGTGCTATTGATGCAATCAAGGATTGGTTCAAAGATTCAAACCTAATTGATAGGGGAAGTAAAGTTTACTCTGATGATTTACACCTTTACGTGCGTGTAATATACAAACCCAAGCAGAGATTAGCTTTCTTCCGATTCAAACAATCATATGTTGATGTTGAAGCTCAATTAGAGAATTTCATGTTACGTGAAATGAAGGGCCATATGGCCGAAAGAGAACTTGTTGTTAGTGCTAGAAATGAAGTTGGGACCCTTGCAGATAGATCAGCAGCAGGACGTGTTGAAGTATCCAAAGGCGGAGAGCATCAGGTATTGGTTGCTAAGCAAGAAGGATTAGTTGGCACAATTCTTCAAAATCAAGTTATGGGTGATGTATTATCAACGGTCGAATTTGTTGCCCATGAGAAAAGAGATTTCATCAATAAATGGGGATTTTGGGGATTAATTGTTTTCGTTTGGATTCCATTTATGGCATCAGGAGTGCTTGTTGGTGCAATGCTAGGTTTGCTTAGCCGGATGAAGTTCATACGCGTTTTGATTGCCTGTGCGATAGGTGGTTTTGCAGCATCTATAACGTGGGCCTATACAGCGAGGGGAATCATCGAAGTTATGGAAAAATATCATGCAGAGGCCTTGATACCTTGGATGATTGCAATTGTAGTAATTTTTGCTTTGGTCCATCTAAGAACAAGCAAAAGACGGCGAAGAGAAGCACTTTTCAAGGAAACTCAACAATTTTTCAGTGGTGTTTCTGAAACTGAATCCTAAATATCAATCATCGTATCAGACTTGCGAAGGTAGTATAAGTCGCCTTTTACTACCGATTTTATGGCACTAATTTCGTTGCAGAATGTGAGTCGTTTTTATCACTCCGCAGGTGAAGAAGTTCGTGCCTTGGATGGAGTGAATCTCGAAATAGAAGAAGGTGAAGTAGTAATGTTACTTGGCCCTTCAGGATCTGGTAAAACAACTCTACTAAACATCATTTCAGCACTTGATAGCCCCACTAGTGGAGATTACAAGTTTGGGGGAAATGATGTCCCATCTGCATCCCATTCTCGCAAATTATTGCAAGCTTGGAAACGCTCTAAAGAACTTGAGAAAATGGCCAAATTCCGTCGAGAGAACATTGGATATATATTTCAATTTTTCAATTTATTAGGAGATTTGACAGTTTTAGAAAACGTCCTCTTATCTCAAGAGATCCATGGTGGCCGAAACCGGGACAGAGCTCTTGAAGTATTGGAGATGGTTGGTCTTGAAGGCCTTGAGAATAGATTCCCTTCAGAGTTATCTGGAGGTCAACAACAGAGGGTTGCTATTGCAAGAAGTATAGCAAAATCCCCCCGGATATTATTGGGTGATGAACCCACAGGTAATCTTGATTCGAAAACCACTGAACAAGTGATGAGAGTTCTTGTGGACGCATGCCGTAAGGAAAAAATTACAGCGATTATTGTAACTCATGATTCAAGTTTGACTAAATTCGCCACACGTGTTATTGAGTTGGATTCTGGGAAATTGGTTAGTGATGAATCCAAAGCACAAACAATTCTCGATACCACTTTGGATACTGCCAAGATGGTAGGTGGTGCAATCAAAAATGTGGTTGTAAATGCTCTTGAAAAGAGTAGAGTCTCTGAAGAATAGGTGCTTGAAATGTGGCTTTTAGTCAAGCGATTAATCCGTAATCAGATACGGAGTGGTATTCTTTCAGTTGCTTTCCTAGCCCTTGTTTTATTGTCAACATCTGTTTGTGTGATGATGTGGGAACACACGCGGAATTCAGAGTTGGTTTATGATGAGTTTTATGATGAAACAAATCTTGCTGACATTGTAGTCGAAACATTGCCTGGTTGGAATTATAGTTCAACAAATTTAATTGATGCATGTCATATGTCAAGAGATAATTTTGTAGAAACAGATTTGTCAGTCAATGCCTGTGAAACACGATATACCCATCGTGAGGAATTCATAACTCCGGGTGGTGACATTTCTATGATTGCATATGGCTTAGAACAGGATGCTTCCGTAAGTATTCCTTGGTTCGACACAGATTGGGGAGAATTGGCGGATGAGCCAGGGGAAGTGGTCATCGATCGTCATATGCAAAAGCAATTAGAAATTGACATAGGTGATGAAGTCATTCTGATTTTGAATGGAAAAGAAGTGGAAATGACGGTAACTGGTATTGCCAACCACCCTCATCATATATTCTATGCAGAAGATGGAGATATATTGATGATTGAAGGAACGTTGGCAATCGTATATCTTCCAATTGATCAACTTCTCAGTGAATTAAATCTCAGTGGAAATGAGCGAAATTCGATGTTAATCGATGTATCGGGGACTCCTGAATATGATCTTTTGGATACTACTTCTAATGAGGGCGAACTCTTAGACACATTGCGAGATGACCTGGAAAAATCGTTAGAAATTCAAGGGATTGAAAGAGTTACAATTACTGACCGCAGCTCAATTTGGAGTGTAGAAATAATGCGACAAGATTTGGAAGGAAATAAAGTATTCACTCCAATAATTTTAGTAATACTTGCAGGAATTTCAGCATTAGTTATTAGCATTAGTTTAGAACGCCTAGTCCGCCGTCAAAGTCGTGAAATTGCAGTATTGAGGGCCGAAGGAATTGATTCTAAATCATTGTTAATTTCTTATCTTTCAATTCCCGTTTTCTACGGTGTAATTGGTGGTATTTCAGGAATATTCCTTGGCCAATATTTATCTGAATTGATGACTACTTGGTATTTCGATATTATTGCAGGGATGCCAGTTGTAACTACTCGACATTATGCTGACATTGCTTGGTATGTACTTACAATCGTATTGTTCATACTGGTTTTGTTTGGAATGTGGCCTGCCATACAAGCTGTCCGTCTGTCTCCTTTGGATGTGATGCGCAAACAATCGGGGGCTCGTCCAAATTCCTTTGTCGCAATGATTACTGCTAAATTACCTCCAATAGCGGGATTAGGTTTTAGATCAACATTCCGAAATCCGCGTCGTCTATTAATGACAGTTTTCGCTCTTGGAATTGCCTTGATTTTAGTTAGTGGAATGACTATGATTACAGAGGGAATGAAACAATGGATAGATGAAACAAATCAAGCGGAAACTTGGGATTACAAGATATATTGCAATGTTTTAGATCATGATGATTTGGGTAATTGGGTTCAAGAAAATACTGATCGGTATGAGTCACAATGGGCTTTAGAAGTTCCAGCTAATGCTTCTGGTGATACACGAATTTTGACAATGAATGCAGTGCAAGGATTCAGTACCGATGGAATTTCAACAATGCATAAATCAAGGCTTGTGGATGGAAGACTACCTTCTATTGGAGCAGAACCACCTGAGGCTGTGATTGATATCGGCGCTCATGAATATCTAGATGATTGGGATATTGGCGACAATGTAGTCATTAAAGTCGGTGTTACTGAATTGGAATTCCAAGTTGTAGGAATTGTCGATGAAGCATCTCGATCGATATGGGTTCACCATACAGATGTCATGGGAGAATTAGGTTCGATAGGTGAATCACTTCACAATGTGCTTTACTTGCGTGAAAATAGTGAATTCAATGAAAATCCATTGGATTTGAATGGAGTGGAAAGTGTAATTTCAATGACTAACAAGGAAGAAATGGTTGAAGGTATGGAACAAAGTTGGGATTCACAAAAGAAATATTTTCTTGCATTCCAACTTGTTGGAGCAATTGTTGCATTTATTGTACTATTGAATACATTACTCATTAATTTAACAGAACATGATTCGGAATTTGCGACTTTAAGGATTCTTGGAGCATCTTCACCAAAACTGATGAAAGTCATGATGTTTGAACATCTTGCAATTGGAATTCTGGGTGGTATTCTTGGGTCTATTTGCTCCATTTTGGCTGCAGAGGCCATGGGGGCCGGTTTCAGTAATTGGGCATTCACATTGAATGTCTCGATTCAGTGGGATATCGCTTTCTATACTGCATTAGGTGTTGTAATTGCAAGTCTTTCAGTAGTACCATTTGGAATATTTAGGGTTCGCGGTATGGACCTTGTTGAAAAGGCAAAAGCATACTCGGAGTGATTTGATGCGTCTTGTAACTTGGAATTTGAATGGTATTCGTGCAGCAATCCGTAAGGGTTTAGATGATTTTGTTGAAAGAATAAATCCAGATATTCTGTTGCTGCAAGAAGTCAGAGCCCTACCCGAGCAATTGCCAAAGGAGTGGACCCCGAAAATGGCGCACACACTAATGCATCCTGCTGAAAAGAAAGGCTATTCAGGAGTTGCAACTTGGGCGAATGAGTCATTCACTGAAATGAGTCGCGGAATCGATACGGCACTTGATGCTGAAGATAAAGAAGGTCGTATGTTGCATACATATCACAATGGAATCCATTGTTTGAATTGCTATTTGCCAAGTGGGTCAAACAAAATTGAGAGGCAAATTTGGAAGGAGAGATGGATGGAAGACTTGCTTGAATGGGCACGTCCTTTCACAAAATTTGACGAACCTGTTTTCCTTTGTGGCGACCTCAACATCGCTCACACAGAAGATGACATCTGGAACCCAGTTGGGAACAAAAAAATGAGTGGTTTTCTACCTCAAGAACGCGAATGGTTCGACCGTTTACTTACTTCCGGTTGGAATGATTTGTTACGTATCAGTGTCGGCCCAGGAAAGGGCCCTTACTCATGGTGGTCTAACAGAGGTCAAGCACGAGAGAAAGATCGAGGTTGGAGGATTGACTATGTTTTGGCAAATGCTGCAGCAGCCCCTTTTCTACAACGCGCATCAGTCATGCGTGAAGGTGGGTTAGTTGTCAGTGACCACGCACCTGTAATCGTTGATTTGGACCTTTGAATCGACCCGTAGGGTCGAAGAGGATTGAAATGCAACACCACTTGGGCGAGGTATGGAGGATGAGTTATCTGCGAGGATTTCACGCCTTTTCCCAAACGGAAGAGGTGTTTGGATTCCGATGGACCATGGGATATCCAGCTATCCTGAAAAGGGCCTTGATAAAATGGATACAGTCATCGATTCAATCATTGCAGGCGGAGCAGACGCAATAGTTTGTCAGAAAGGTGTTCTAACTAGCCAATATTCTCGTACAAATTGGGATGGATTTGTTTGCCATCTATCGGTTTCAACTGTCCATGGTGGTTCGAATTCCCAAAATAAAATTAAAGTTGGAACAGCGAAAGAAGCACTTTCACGTGGCGCAGTCGGTGTTTCTGGCCAAGTCAATCTTGGCGATAAAAATGAACCTGAAATGATTCTTGATATGGGGGAACTAACTAGTGAAGCACATGATGAAAAAATGCCTGTTTTGGGTATGATCTATCCTAGAGGGCCTAATCTTGTTAATATCCCTGGGGATTTGACTAATGGAATTGCTCACGCGGCCCGAGTTGCTTACGAATTGGGTTGTCATGCAGTGAAAGTACCTTGGACCGGTTCCGCCGAAATTTTTCGTGATGTTTGCTCTGCAGTTCCCATTCCAGTGCTAATTGCAGGGGGGACTAGTAGCGGTGATTTCGTTGAGACTTTACACGTAGTCGAGGCTGCAATATCTGCTGGTGCTAGTGGAGTGTGTATGGGGCGTCAAGTATTCGGTGCGGAGGACCCAGAAAGGTGTGTTAAAGCACTAAGAGCGATTATTCACCATGGCAAAAATGCGATAGAAGCCTGGGAGGTGTAATGATGGAATTGTGGTTAGATGCTGCTAGTTTTCCAAATTCAGAGATAATGCCGTGTCCAGCTGAACGAGTTTTACTTGCGAGGGGAGATTCTATCCCCTCTTGGGTGGATAACCCCCTATTCGCATGTGATGATGGTAGAATATTGGATATTCAGGATGCCCCTATTGGAGCCCATGTTGACATTGGAGATTCGGAAGGTCAAGATGCAGCAAAATCTCTAGTTGGTATGGTCAAGTGGTTGGTTTTGACAACAGGTGATTGGCAGATGATTCCATTGGAAAACCTCGTTGCAACAGCTCAGGGCAGTGGTACAATGCTTGTTGCTAGGATTAACAGTAAAAATACTGCAAGAGGGGCTGGATTTGCCCTACAAACTGGAGTTGATGCATTGTTACTACCCCCTGATAACGAAGAGATTTGGGCAGAAGCTCAAGATGTTGCAGCAGAGAGATTGGCGTTACGCAGTAATGCTGAGGAAAGTGCATTTGAAGACGAAAACTCGGAATTGGTATCTGTGGAAGTGTTATCCATTGAAGATGGAGGAGTAGGAGATCGTATTTGTGTAGACTTAACTTCAAGTTTGAAATTAGGAGAAGGTTTGCTCATAGGTTCATCTGCATCCGCATTAACTTTGGTTCACGGAGAAACTATGGCAAGTGAATTTGTGCCATCGCGCCCATTTCGAGTCAATGCAGGAGCAGTTCATGCATACGTGCAAATGGGAAATGGTTCTACAAAATATCTTTGCGAACTTGTTGCAGGGGATGAAGTTACTGTATGTGATTGTAATGGCAACATATCTACGGCAATCGTTGGTCGATTAAAGATAGAGTCTCGTCCGTTTTTAATTGTAAGATTTCGACATTCTGAATCAGGTATTATTGGGCAAACATTCCTTCAACAAGCAGAAACTGTACGACTGATTTCTTCAAATGGAGGTGCACGTTCCGTCACTGAGTTAACAAAGGGTGAAATGTTGCTTGCCATGGTGGGAACAAGCGCTAGACATATCGGGAAGAACGTCTTGTCGAAGGTTGAGGAGCGTTAGGGGGATCGAAAATGGCAGTGCTCGGACGAGGTGATGGACATGGATCCCTTACGATTTTACATGCCCTTGGTGCAGGTTACGGCGCAGCAGTTGGGATCGATCTCTCAACAAGAGTTCAATTGCGTGATACCCCTGTCAAAAAGGAGCCTGAAGATGATCATGGATTATTACCAGCAGTAGTAGAATCTTGGGTGGCAGCAGGTTTGAATCTCCCTGACGTTGAAGAATTACATTGGGCAGTCCGTAGTGATTTACCAAAGGGTCGAGGTTTGAAATCATCTGCGGCTCTTGCTGTAGCAGCAATAAAAGCACTTTCGGAAGCAACAGAAATTAAACTTGAAAACCATCAGATTGTTGACATTGCAGCATCGGCCCAACTTGCTTGCGGCTGCTCATTTACTGGTAGCGTTGATGATGCTTGGGCTGCAGTTGAACCTGGATGGAAAGTAATTGATCCAACAGTCCCTGCAGCCGAAGGAGTTCTTATGGAAGGTACAATTGAAGGTGATTGGAATGTTTTAGTTATTGATCGAGGGCCAAGAGAAAATATTCCTGACCCAGAAAGATTTCAGATGATGTCTAACCAATTTCAAACAGCAATCTCTGCGGTTGAGCAGGGGCATATATTCAATGCAATGTTGCACAATGGTCGCGCTGTTGCTTCCGCTTTAGGTGATCAACTAGGCAGAAAAATGTGTAATGACCTTTCAGTTTTAGGCTGCAGAGGATCTAGTATTGGTGGCTCTGGACCCTCACTAGTAACTTTGATTCACGGCGAACAATCCGCGACGTTAAATCGGACAAAAAGCATGTTGGCTCCACGTGAATGGAACGTAATAGAAACAGGAATATGGAAGGGTGAGGCATAAACCCGAAGCCATACTGGCGCTGCTCCCGGAGGGAGCAGCGATGGGCATGCGTCTTGGTGAATCAGTGCAAGTCACTCTATTTGGCGAGAGCCATGGGAGTGCTGTAGGTGCCTTACTGGAAGGAGTTCCAGCAGGTACTGGAATTGATTTGGACATACTAATTGACGATTTAAAACGCCGTCGCCCTGGTCGCCGTCTTCTTTCGGCACGTGTAGAAACAGATCATTGTGAAATTCTTTCTGGAGTGTTTGAAGGGAAAGCTACAGGCTATCCTATTCTGCTGTTAGTGCGTAATCAAGACGCTAAATCCAGAGATTACAGTTTCCTCCCAGATCACCCTCGCCCAGGTCATGCAGATTTACCTGAAGCAATTCGAACAGGTGGTTTTGCAGACCCTAGAGGTGGAGGTGCACATTCTGGACGGTTGACTCTTGGTTTAGTAGCCGCAGGCTCAATTGTGCGAGATACAATTGAATCAAAGGGAATTCAGGTAGTTGCTCATTGTGCCGCAATTGGCCCTATCACTTCAGAATTCTCAAATGAGCGCGGGGAATCAGAAGCTTGTGAAGTTCTGAATTGCAATAGTCTCTCAGCCGCTGAAGAAATGTTTGCGAAAGTACGCGAATTACGTAAGGATGGCAATTCAATTGGTTCAACAGTTGAAGTTAGAATTTCAGGTCTTTCTCTTGGTTTTGGTCAACCATGGTTCAATGGTCTAGAACCTGCATTATCGAGAGGCTTAATGGCCATACCCGGAGCAAGAGCAATTGAATTTGGAAGAGGAATTTCTGTCGTAGAAATGCTTGGAACAGATCATAATGACTGTTGGAACTCTGATTCTATACCTGTTGGAGATGATGCAGATGGAGTAATTGGTGGTATGGCTACCGGATCCCCTCTACGAGTATTGGTACATTTCAAACCACCAAGTTCAATCTCAAAACCACAAATGACTCTACACCTCCCTTCTGGTGAAATGCAAGAGTTAACAATTGGTGGACGGCATGATCCAGTATTGGCTCCAAGAGCAGCCCCTGTTGTAGAAGCGGTCTGTCGTCTTGTTTTGGCAGACTTGATGACACTTTGTGGTGATTGATATGGGTTATCAAGTTCACAAATTTGGTGGGTCTTGCCTTACTTGTATTGAAGATATTTCAGCGATTACTTCGCGCGTTAGAAATTCATTAGGCCAACCATTAGTAATTGTTTCAGCATTTCATGGAATTACTGACCGTATTATAGAACAGATTAATCGTAACAATGAGGCATCAATCGAAGCCTTTGTATCATCAGTAGAACTTGAGCATTTAGAACTAATTCCTGAAATTGTTAATTCTCCTTGGTCCGTTCGCTTTGCAGAGACCCTCCATTATTTGAAAGTGAAATTACAATCGTATTGTGAAAACCCTTCTGTTGAAGTTAGATATGATGCTTTAGCCTGTGGAGAAAGATTGTCCAGTTTAGCAATATCGGCTGCATTGGATGCAGCAGGCATACCGGCAATTCCCGGCTGGTCTGAGGATATTGGAATTTCAGTTATTGGGAGTGGTGAATCTGCTCAAATTGATGCTCGAAAAACTCGTGAAATTCTAAAATTACCTTTGGGGGCAGTACCTGTAATTACTGGATGGTATGGAGTCTCAAATCAAAAAATCGCATTGCTTGGAAGGGGTGGTTCTGATTTATCGGCAACTGCAATTGCAGAAACTGTCAATGCTGACCAAGTTACAATTTGGAGAGATGTACAAGGCGTGCTTGCATTGTCCCCAAAATGGTCACTTCCTGGGCGAAATTTGAGCAATTTATCATATACTGAAGCTGCTGAATTGGCATTATTTAGTGAACCAATGCTTCATCCCTCAGCAGTAGATCCTTTGAGAATTCCAGGTATCCCATTACGACTACGACCATTACATGCACCCGATTTAGAAGGTACTATTATTGGCCCTTCTTTGATTACAGAATCCCCCATAGTACGAGCTGTTGGTTGCCTTCCGAGGTTAGTGCCAATTTCATGGACACTTTCCAGTGCACTTTCATTAGTTGAAAGTGTGTCAGATGCTACTGCTGCTTTAGGCATGGCTAGGATTCGTGTTGTATCCATTCGTGCCCAGCCAGGGCGTGTACGTATTCTTGTTAATCAAAAGTCAGCAACTAGGGCTGAAAGAATACTGAGTGAACGACCATCTTTACCCACGCCATTGGTTGGTGAATCAATTTCCATTCTCTGTTTCGTTGGAGAGGGGATTGGACAAGATCTAAGCGTTCGTTCTCGTATTGAACAAGCATCAATTGAGGGTGGTGTGACACTTTCATTCAATGCAGATGAACATCGCCCCCATGCAATTCATGCTGCAGTTCCTGCCCAGCAAACAGAATCAGCCCTACGGGCATTATGCCTTGCATTGGATTTACTAGTAAATTGAATTAGTCACTCGATTCACGCCATTGTTGAATTCGCAATGGAATATTTGCCGCGAAAATAGTGGCAACAATAAGGAATACTAGCATAGTTCCCAGTGCCACACCGTAAACACTAGTCAATTCAACAGATTCAGAGAGTCTGTGAGCAGTTTCAGGATCAAAAATACCGAAGAACCAAGGAATAATGACATTTATCATCAATGTAGCAAGCGCAACAAATGTTGCAATTAGTGGAGTTATAATCAAACTAATGTGGTATTTGCTGAGAACTTTCTTTACATTCATAACATACACTTCTCCAGTTCGAATACTGGTGTCTAGCATAGAGAATCGAATAATTCCATTTGTAACTTCGATGTACATCACAAGGGATACAGCGTAAATGACCAGAAGAAACTTGACCCAACCTTCATCAAGACCGTCAAGCACACCAGACTCAAAATTAACTTTGGATGCTGCAAATCTTAGGGATATAAGGATGAATAATACATATGATGCGAGGAGGCCCCGAGCATCACGACGGAAAATACCGTAAAAACCAGCACCTAATGCTGATACCACAATTAGTAAGTGTAGAATTTGCCCTAGAGCATCAAAACCAATCCACAATGCAAATGAATTCCAGAAAGTTCCATCGACAGGTGTGATTAGGTAAGTGAGTACGGCTAAAATCATCATCAAGCCACCACCTACCAACTGAAGAGTTTGCACCATTCGATCGGCAGGTAAGAATTTCATTTTTGGAATTAGAGGTCCACCGAAAAGGCTCTCAACAAAAGAGGGAACGTGAACCTCTGGAACTGCATCTTTCGGAATATCACTACTTCCAGTCATCCTCCCTGCAATTTTTTTCCGACTGGGGGCCGATGCACGAATTGTCTTACCATCGTACAAGTGGGATGTATCTCCAGATCTACCTGCTGCCATTTTCTCACCTCAGAATCCTCGTGCGCCTGCCAAGGCTGTCGAAAGGAGCATGTCGGGCTCCCAATCCATTACAAAGGCTCCAAGACCTCGCAACTCACTAATCAAAATATCTCGTTCAGTCTTTAGGACCTCATACCCTGTACGATCTAGTCTCTTTGCATCAAACTCAAATTCTAAACTCGATGGGCTCAATATCGTCACATCAAATTCTCTTGCGCGGAAATCACGCACTGCGTTTACTATTGTCGGGTCACCTTCTAATGGACTGAGAATAATAATTGGGCTACCTTTGTTGATGTGAGGCATTATTCGATTGGTAACAACCTGTAAAGGAGTATTTCCTTTTGCTGCAGCGCCCGCAAGTTTGGTTAACAATACATAGAGCTGTTTCTTCCCGGTATCTCGGTCGACACTATTGATGTCATTACCATAAATGACAAGTCCTACAGAGTCACGTCTGCTTAGGAAAAATTGAGCCAAACTAGCTGCGGCTCGCGTACTATATACTAGTGAATTCCGACTCACTGGGCCAGTTTCAGCAATAGATCGACTATCAACAATTAGGATGATGTCAGATACAGCATCTCTTTCAAATTCGTTAACCATCATCTTACCACTTCTTGCATAGGCAGACCAATTGACCTTCTTCATCGCGTCACCAGGGATATATTCGCGCAAATTGTAGAAATTCGAACCTTCACCAGGTTGACGAATGTTCACAGCACCAGTGAAAATCTTTGGCACTCGACTCTTCACGAATGCATCCTTGAGGTCTTCCGTTTTAGGAAACACAAGGAAATCATCATACACATGGATTTCCTTTTCTTTGTGGAAAAGACCAAACGGATCTTGTACTCGAATACTGACAGGCCCTAATGTGTAAAATCCACGTAATGGGCACTCCATTGTATACTCAATTAGTGTTTCACGACGAGGCCCCAATTCCATCAAGATGTAATTGGCTCCTTCTTTGATGCGCATTACTTCAGGCACAGTGTCTTTGACTTCAAGAACCTTAGAGAGAGGAGATTCATTTTGTAGGCGTAAAGTCACTTGGATTTCACCATCTTCAAAGATACGTGCGGAGGAAATTTTGCGCATTGCAGAAAGAGATGCTAATGTGGGCGCATCTTCAGTTTCTTCATCTTCATCAATTCGTCGACCTGTTGAAGCAACATCAGCATGCGCAGCACGCAATGCAGCCCATGTCAGGAAGGATAGGAATACCACGGCAACAGTCACAAGTTGTTGGTTTCGTAAAACGAGACCAAGCAAGTACAACGCTGTCGCTAGACTAGCGAACATTGCTGATTTGCGACTCCATGCCATGACAAATCTTCCTATTCAACGCAAATTAACACTACTAGTGCCTCAGACAGTTGGTACTGGAACTTCTCTGAGAATAGCTTCGATGACTTCTTGCTGCTCTAGTCCCTTAATCTGATGCTCAGGTTTGAGAATCAGACGGTGACTAACCGCTAGCGGTGCAACAGCCTTCACATCATCAGGTGTGACGAAGTCGCGTCCTCGCATTGCAGCAGCAGCACGACTGGTCTTGAGTAGTGCTTGCGAACCACGAGGTGATGAACCGACGAGTACACGAGGGTCTTCACGAGTTCGAGCAACAATTTCAACCATGTACATGCGAACAGCTGGATCGACGTATACGTCTTCGACAGCTTGTTGCATTGCAACTACGCGTGCAGGGTCTGTAATGACATCAACATCAACCGCATCCTTCTTTCGAGTAATACGGCGAGCTAGAATCTCATCTTCATCAGCACGGTCAGGATATCCTACGCTCATCTTGAACATGAATCTGTCAAGTTGGGCTTCAGGTAGTGGATAAGTTCCTTCTTGTTCAACCGGGTTTTGTGTGGCCATTGTTAGGAACGGACTTGGTAGTTTGTGGGTGACTGTTCCAATTGTTACTTGCTTCTCTTGCATAGCCTCCAACAAAGCAGCTTGTGTCTTTGGAGGAGCACGATTAATCTCGTCAGATAGCAATAGGTTGCAGAAAATCGGTCCAGGCTTGAATGTAAATTCGCCCTTCTTTGCATCGTAAATGTTTGTACCAGTGATATCTGCAGGTAGTAAGTCAGGTGTGAATTGCACACGCTTGAAGTCGCACCCTAGTGCGTCTGCGAAGGTGTTTGTCATCAATGTCTTTGCAAGTCCAGGATAATCTTCGAACAGCAAGTTGCCGTTTGACAGGATGTTCACTAGAACATTGTCAATAACGTGACTCTTACCAATAATCACTTTGGACACTTCAGCGCTAATTGCTTGTCCAATTGCACCTACAGCAGCGAGTCTCTCGCGTACTTCAGGTGTACTCTGATGCTTGGGTGCCTGCGGGGCAGCCGGTGCCGGAGCCGGAGCTTGTGCCACTGGCGCAGGTGCTGGCGCAGGGGCAGGTGCTGGGGCTGGGGCAGGGGCCGGCGCAGGAGCCGCGGGTGCGGCTGGGGCTACGGGTGTCGTTGGCGCGGGTGCGCCTGGCGGTGGTGGTGCCTGCATTTTTTTTCACTTCTCCTCTCTTTTTTCACGCGATTTTATCACGATTTCTTCCCCCAACGACGAATCGTTTGGAGTAGCGTTCGCAACTCCTCGGGGGAATAGGTCCGGTTCTGGCTATATGCTAGTTCCGTAAGCCGGGGGTCGCCAATCATGTTCTGCACTTCAGCAGGTGGTTTCAAGGCCATTTCATCCCGGGTAAGATCGTAGAAAATACGAACCTTTGCCATCAACGCTTCTTTCACACGCTTACGATAACTACCTGGGTCAACTTTCTCCGGTCTTTCTCTAAATCTTGTCAAATCAAAGACATGTCTCCAATTTGACTTCTCTGGTACGACCATAATCGCAACCATTAGTAGTAATAGTACATTCAAAATAATGAGCCATTTGAGGAAGGAATCGCTTGTTAAGAGGACAATGGTAGCCATTGCATCTGTGAAAGGTGCACTCATGATTCCAGTTACGTGACGACTTTCATCGAATACGATATAGAAATTGGAATGTGATAATTTTATTGTGTTGGATAGTTCTTGATTATCAAATTCCATCATTGAGAAAATTAGTGATTTGAAGAAATATTCATTTCCGTTCCATCGAATTGCCCATGCGTCTTCCGTATTACTCCCACTCATCTTCCCCATCCAACAATGCGAAGATGGAATGCATTCAGCACTCATCCCGGTATTTTCCCCTTCTTCGAAATCCCATAGCCTATTACTGAATGCCGTTTGATCTGATACGAATACGATGGAACCTGTAACATCAATGTCTGAACGACTATCGCTGGAACCGGCTTTGTAATCTTGAGTTTCAATATTGGGATAATCAATTCGTACAACTAAACTCAAATTCCCAGGGGCTGGATTCAAATCGTTACCACAGTCTCCATCTCCAGCAACATCGATACAAGCTCCTCTTCCTGCGTGAGCGAGAACTTTAATTTCTCGATTATCATTATTATCTTCAGAGAAATTTTCAACCATCATCCCTGTTGGTGAACGGAACATAACTGGCATCCTGCAACCGTCAAAGGAATGGATTTCCAGATTTGTTTTCCAACATCCTTGTCGGAGAGCTGATTCGGACATTCCATCAACAGATTCGTTAATTGACGATAGCCCCCATACATTTCTCCAATTTTCAGGCATGAATTCTTGTGTCGCTGGGTTAATTTGATCCCAATGTTGATCTTCATCAAACAAAGGTGCATTTTGATATGTAACTCCAAATTTTGCAGCAACGCGGTTGGCATTAGTATTGTCTGCCGCAATAATGACTTTCCCTCCACGTTCAGTAACAAATTCGTGAATCTTACTTGCTTCAGTTTCATCTATTGGTTTCTCGGGAGCGACAATTACCAACAATGTTCGGTGCGGGTCCTTCCAATCATTCACAAGCATTGGAGTAGACATTGTGTTAGCAATTGAGTAATCTTCGCCTCCATCACCTAGAGTTTCAGCCATCATGTTCAATTGACTTTCACTGGAATCAGTGACATATGCTGAGTACACTGTATCTTTATTTGCAGAGAATACCATGGGGAGGATTAGCGTTAGTAAAAGGGTCAGTACCAGAGAAATTGCAACAAATAGTCCAAATCGACTATTTTCTTCCTCTGTATCTGCCACATCTCTCGCCTCATTATTTAGATTCCAAGCCAAGGCTCGGGCACATCAACGCCCTCCCCAATCAAATATCGCAAATATAGGTTGCTGCACATCGATTGAGATAAAATGGGCAATTTGAAAGGAGTTTCAAGTTGACCCTTTGCGTATCATTTCTCTGTATCAGCATCTTTTTGAGAAGAAATATTTCTTTTTACACGCATAGTGATGGCTGCGAGTACCATCCCTAATGGTGTGGATAATATTGGGAAAAAGAGGAAATTATCATTCTCTACTTCTGCTTGATTTTCTGGTCCATCATCGTTACCTGTACTGGCATCATCGTTATCTGATTGACTTCCTATGGCACTTTCTTCAACATTTAGTTCAAGAGAATCCTTGTTCAATGAATCCCCAATACTTCCATCAGCCACCCCTTGTGAATATACAGTAATTTCAATTTCACATAAGCGAGTTGGATGGGCTGAAGAAGCATCGTATGAGATTACAGCACTCACACCTCCCCCTAAATCAGAATTCAACCAAGCTCCAGGATTTGCTTGTTTGTGTAATATCTCATCAAGAGAATTTTCTCCGTCAGAGTTAATTGTTAGCAAAGGACAATTATCATCAATTTCATAATTCTGAATTGAGTCTATTGCATTCCCATTATTTATGAGACTAACTTCCAAATATCCTTCTGTCCCTGCACTGATTGGATACCCTAAATCTTCGATTACAACCCCCCATCTGTGGATATCAGGAACATATAATTCTCCTTCTATTGAATCGGTTGATATTGGTAGTGAATCAGGAATCGTAATGACTGACCAAGCAGTTAATTGTCCTGAAATCTCGAAAGGAATTGTGACCCCATTTACTGAAGTGGCAATTGTAGTCCAGAGTTGATCTCCCATTCCGAACGCCACCATTGAATATGTTTTATTTTGGCCACTAGGGATTGTTACAGAATCAGGGCCGCCGACCCAGTTATCATCAGCATACTCCAACCCAATTTCAATGTCTCCTACGATATTATTATTCTTAATCCAAAACTCAACAATAGTATCTTCTTCGCCAAGGGAGTAAGGAATTTGTTCTTCGCCATCGGGAATGACAAATCCCATCTCCCAACCAATGAATTCTGGCATGTCTTGCTGAGCCCCAGAGGGGGCAGGTATTATGACAAAAAGCGCCATTAAACAAAGTGAAACACAGATGCGTCGAAAAGCCGCCATCAATTAATGGGGGACACCCATCAAACATCAATGCGCCGATTACAAGTCTTGTAATGGAGACATGGCTCTACGTGCCAAAACACGTAGCATTTTTCTTCTGTATGACGGGGGGAAGTACGTGTTACTTACTGGCTTTACAGCCTTGCGAATTGCTTCTGAAAGTGCTACAACACTTTCCTTCCCATTCCATTCCAACAATGCTTCCATAGCGAGTTTGGAGTGGTCACCAGGGATACTTTCACATCCAGTTGTAGCAATACGCAATTCCGATATTCTCCCCCCTTTCAATTTCCATGCTGCAGCAACTCCTGCTTCAGGGAAATCCCACGTTTCCCGCAACCTCAATTTTTGATAGCCACCTACCCATTCATTTACATCATCTGGTAGGGTAATATGAGTGACCATTTCACCTTTTTCCAAAACATTTCGAGTCATTCCATCTAACTTGAAAAATTCAGAAAAAGGCATCGCGCGTGCACCTGCTGCACCTGCAAGGTGAATTGTAGCATTTAGAGCGATAAAAGCAGCAGCAAGGTCGGCTTGATAGGTGGCAACACATAATGTATTTTGGTTTGGAACAACTCGACAATCGGCGTTGGTATCACAGTCACATTTGTGACACCAATCTATACTGCGCCTCCATTCTTCAGTTTGATTGTACCAGTAGCACCGAGTATCTAAGCAGATATTCCCTCCAACTGTGGCAGATCTACGAATCATTACACTTGCGATTGTGGCAGCAGTCTCTCGAAGAAGTGGGTGTATAATCTCGGATTCAACTAAGTCTTGGATCCGAACCATTGCTCCTACAATTGTGGTGGATAGAGTATTTAATTCCTGAACACCAGCTAAGGAAATAACATCTGATTTTGGATTTAATTTCCATTTGTAATTTGGTAGTAGATCAGTGCCCCCGGAAATCCAATCGAAGTCGTCCAATTCAGATGCCAATGTCAATGCTTGAGAGAGATTTGAGGGGGTGTGTAAAGTGAAGGGGGGCATCCGCATCACGAATCACCTCTGTGTCGGCGCTCAATGTGCGACCAAGCCTTCGCCGCTCGTTTCTTTGGGTCTGCCAAATCTTCAGCCGTGGGTGTTACAGCCTCTCTCCATCCCTTTTTTTGTTCGGACATGGGCACATCAGGGTCAAACCCAAAGAGAACACCATTGACATAAGAGGTTCGATCTTCTTGAATATCTCTCAGATGGTCACGAATCGCATGCTCTTCTGCACGCCCCGTTAATTTTTCTTGTAATGGTCCAGGCTCAAACCTTGGTACTGGTAAATCAAGAGGGTCTTCGACACCTAATTTCTTACATTGTTTCTCGATTTTTTTGTGAAGTCGGTCAGGTGTCACAGGCAATTCATCAATTCGAATACCAATTGCATCGTATATTGCGTTACAAACAGCCGGCAAGATTGGTAGCAACGGCCCCTCGCCAGCTTCCTTTGCACCAAATGGGCCTTCGGGGTCATTACTTTCAACAATGATTGGAACGACATCGGGCATTTCGTGAACACTCATGATTTTGTAATCAAGTAAATCAGGATTCATCAGATTGCCTCCTCTTCCATATTTCATTTCTTCAGAAAGGACTTGCCCCATGCCCATGTGGCATGAGCCAATGATCTGTCCTTTTACTGCTAGGGGATTGAGTGCCTTTCCGCAATCATGTGCGGCCCAAGCGTTCACAACCTTGACGAAACCAGTTTCGACATCAACTTCAACTTCTGCAACATATGCTGAGAATGAATATGCTGGGGCTAATCCAGCAGCGGCCCCTTTGTGGATTCCACCCATAGGGGGCGTTCGGTAAGCCCCTGATGCAATCAGTGACCCCACATCAGCCTGTGCTTTGTGCACCGCTTCTAACCAAGAAACTCCAATGGCAGGGTCATGCTTGTAGTAAATTCTTCGATCACCAATGACTAACACATCGGGGTGATAACCCGTAATTTCCCAAGCGGCCTTCATCACTTTGTCTCTTAATTCACAAGCCGCGCGAATCGCCGCATTACAATTCATGAAGGTCACACGGCTGGAATATGATCCCAAATCGACAGGTGATGTATCACTTTCTTTACTTCGAATCCGTATCATATCTAATGGTAAAGCCAGAACTTCTGAAACTGCTTGTGCCACCGCTGTATCGCTCCCTTGCCCAATATCTGCTGCACCAGTATGGACTGTTACTCCTCCATCCATATCACATTGTAAATGTACAGTAGCGTGGGGGAAATTTTCGGGATCCCAATGAATAGGTAACCCTGATCCTGAAATGAAGAACCCACATCCAACTCCAATTCCTCGCCCCAGAGGTAAGTTTCGGAATTTTTCATTCCAACCAGATTGCTCTTTTACTTTCGCTAGGCACTCTCGCATTCCCGTGCTTGTTATTCTAAATCCTGTTATTGTTCGACTGTGTGGTGGTAATAAATTTGCGAGTCGGAAAGTCATCGGGTCGACATTCATTTGCTCAGAAACAGCATCAATTCCAACTTCTACTGCGCATCGGCTGTTCACCGCACCATGGCCTCGCATTGCACCGCTTGCAGGTTTGTTTGTCCATACTCTGGCTCCTGTATAATTGAAACCTCCGATTTCATATGGTGCTGTATGCAAAACACCATTGTAATAGGTTGTTACATGCCCAAATGAAGCAAACGCTCCCCCATCGATAAGTGCATCAGTTTCGATACCAGAGATACGCCCTTCATCATCTGCAAATACCCCCATTTGGATTCGTGATGGATGCCTTCCTCGATTAATCCAATACACTTCTTCCCTGTCGAAATTAATTCGAACAGGCCGTCCGCATTTCCGAGCTAGAATCGCTGCGCACATTTCATGTGGAAATGGGTCCGATTTACCGCCAAATCCTCCTCCCACAAAGGTCCGATGGACATTGATTTGATGCATTGGAATATCTAATACAGCAGACAATCCTCTGTGGAGATAATGGGGGACTTGTTGAGGGGTCCAAACTGTAAGCCGTCCTGATGGGTCCCAATGAGCAACTACCGCATGTGGTTCAGTAAATCCATGATGTAGACCTGCAGTTTCCCAATCTGCTTCATGTTTGAATGGCGCAGAACCCATTGAATCGAGATCTCCAAACTGTTGGAAAACACGTTTCTGAACATTCGATTCACCAATGTGATATTTCCCGCGATCGTGGATTGGATGTTCTGAATCGTTCAAACCATCTTCCATGTCATGTATACTTGGCAGAATTTCATATTCAACTGAGATAGCATTCATTGCTTCAATTGCAGTTGCTTCATCAATTGCACAAACACACGCCACTAAGTCTCCAACATGCCTAACCTTGTCTTGAGCCATCGCATGTTCATCTTTAGTTACAGGAAGAACACCGAATTTGTTTACAGAATCCTTTCCAGTTGCCACCGCAAAAACCCCATCCATTGCTTCAGCAACAGATATGTCGATTGATTTAATCTCAGCATAATGATGTGGAGAACGTAGTATCTTCCCTATTAGTTCGCCAGGTAACCTGATGTCATCGCCATATTGTGCTTGCCCAGTCATCTTCCAGTTAGAATCAACCAAAGGAACGGGTTTACCAATTGTGGTACCTGTGATATGTTTGTCATGGACATGGGGTCCTCGTGGTTGTTTTTTCCATCCACCAACCGATTCAGGAACATAATCCAAATCTTGGAGTTTTGAATGAGGTTCAGAACCACCTGATCCTGGGACGCCGAAGTCTTGTTGCCCTGCAATCCGTTTCCCATCAGTGCGTTTCTTGTCCTTCCCTTTACCGGGCGCTTGTCGATATCCTTTGCCCATTCAATCTCCTCATTTCGAGCTACCAGGTGGCAACGAGGGTTCATCGGGGCCCAATGGGTGTGGATCTGATTTTGGATTAGTTGGATCTGGAGAAATTGTCCCACTTTGTTTCATTTCAGCAGCCATTTCGACAGCATCAACAATTTGTTGGTAACCAGTACATCTGCAAAGGTTACCCTCTATGGCGCACTTGATTTCATCACGTGTTGGCATTGGATTTACTTCTAGAAGTGCTGAACTAACAATCAAGAATCCAGGTGTACAGAATCCGCATTGACTTCCACCTGCTTCAGCAAAGCATTTCTGAATTGGATTGAGGTGATGCCCATCTGCTAAGCCCTCTACTGTGGTAATTGCAGCTCCATCATGCTCTTTGGCAAGACAAAGGCAACTCAATCTGGGTTCACCATTCACCAAAACAGCACAACATCCACATGTCCCCATGTCGCAACCACGCTTGACACCTAATGTTCCAACTTGGTCCCTAAGGACATCGAGGAGGATAGCATTACTTTCAATCAGATGCTCTTGTTCGACTCCGTTCACATTTACATTCCAAGGAACTTTTTGTGCCCCCGGAAGCATCGGAACTCGGATGTGAATGCTCATGCGACCACCCCCACCGAATCCATAGAGCCCTTTGATGATTCGCCCGTAGGGCGGCTGCATTCGTTAGCGGATTACTTATGCCCTGTGCCCTGTGGTGGGGTGTCATGAACACTAAGGTAATCGTGATGGCAGTTGTTGGGCTGATGCTTATTGGAACCAATATGGCAGTAGTATCTCCTATGGTAATGTCGAATACTGAAGCCGCTCTTGAGGATGCCACAGTTATGACTGATGATACATGGGAAGACGATAGTTGGCTAAGCTCGACACTTGAACGAGTATTTTTTGCATGGGATTTGACAAATCCTAATGATGCTAAGGCTGACTCTGATGGCAATGGTGCAGAGGATTTAGGAAACGCTGTATTTGAGCGAAATGGCCCTTTTATTTACAATGTTACAGCAAAACGTGAAGTAATTTCACACAACGAAGATCAAGGTACATTGACGTATTCTGAATTCAATGAGTATGAATGGTGTGCAGAATGCACTTGGTCCGATGAGAATGGCACTGAGCATGCATCGGTGTCAGGTACAACGCCCATCACTAACATCAACATACTATATGATACTCAAAGAATTGGTGCTTTAGGATCAGTGATTGCTTCAGGACCAGATATCGTGAAGGGCACATTCACTAAGAAAATGTTAGAAATCGATATGGCTGAGCGTGCACCTAGTATTTGGACTGTTGAAGAATTAAATTCAGATCTTTCAGTATATGCATCCAACGAAACTCTTGTTGGCAATGGTCCCCAACAGTATCGTGACTTAGGCGCAAAGATACACGTTCTCACTCAAAACAGCCGTTACGATGAAGAAAATTTGACAACATTCATGATGACTGCATTCAATGAATCTATCCTGAATCATATCTTTGACAATGTCACCGATAATTCAACTGGATTGTGTATCGCCTTAACTTGCAACCTTGGCCCGATGCTCATCAAGAGAATGGGGGCCCCAGATACACAAAACTCTCTTGCCCGTGCCGAATTATATGGCTATACTGTATTCAATAATGATACCACAGTCAATCAATCTGCTACAATAATGGCTGATGAAGTCGTGTACGATGCCATAAATACACGTTATACTCAAGCCGGATATTTTTCCTCTGATTTACGCTCAGAATCTGATGCTAATTTGAAGAGTAGAATGGTAGAGATGGCAGGAATATCTGAAAATTTCGATGAAACCAAAATGCAGAATTTATTATTTGGAATGAATGGCAATGCTCCTGTTGGGATTCTGGTTTGCGACTCAAATGGATTCCTTTGTGGAGTTACCAATCTACTTCTTCTCGCAATAGATTTCAATTTGCCAGAAATCATGTCGCAATATGGACTTGGATTAACCTCCTTGGAAAAAGTTGCAGGCGATTGGGTGAGTAAATGGCAGTTAGCTGAACGAAATTATGAGATGATTCTTTCAGATGGTTCAGGTTTTATTCATGCAGATGAATGGGTCTTAGAGGCGTTTGGTTCTAAAGACCCAGTCGATGGGAAATGTATTCCGTTTGGATTGAACATTGGTGTTGCAAGTTTGAATGGTTTGTGTTTGTGGGAATCCACCTATAATCCAGGTAATCCAGTTGATTTAGATCCAGCACAAACACATAACATATTGTATGGTGACTACGGATTGACCACTGACTTCGCTACAGATTTCTTGTACGGAGAAATTAGTGGGATGTCAGTACCTATGAATGAGCAACTTCAACCTGAAATTGGAGGCACTCAACACGCTTGGGACGATGCATTTGTGGCCGGTTTATATGATATTGATTTGAATGGAGCAATGGCTCTTCGTTGGATGCTTTTCGATACACTTTTCAATGATAATATTGGTGGCATAATTGAGAGCCAATATGGTGTTGAACCTGTTCTTACAATGGAAGTTAACAATTGGCTTTTGGGATGGGAAGATCCTCTTGTTGGCTGGGCATCTTTAGAGGATAATGCGACTTACTATGGTTCGGATGGAATTGTTAATGACGGTGCAAAATCAATTTACACGGTTTATACTGGTGCAAAAGAAGGGTTACCAGGGCAGTTGTTGTTTGAATGGGATGATAACGACACTCCTGAAAACATGTCTGATGACGTCCCTCTTTGTGATTTCAAACCGGCTCCTGAAACGTCGCCTTGTTTCCTTTCATGGCGCTCTTCTGCTCGAGATGATGCAACCTATGGGCTACTAGGTACAGTTGATCAGGCAAATGTTGTTGGTACTGTATTCCCTGCAGGTGAATCTGCTCGAATGAGTTTAGCAGGATATGCAGTTGCAGAATCGGTTGTTGTTGGAAAGGATTCAATTGAAGGTATTGATACTTACAAGCATTCGATTAATGTTCCACCGTTGGAGAACCCAATTCAGGCCAAGTTGCTTGGTCAAGAATCACTTCTCGATGTGTTTCCCAATGCCCTTCCTGTGTATTTCGGAGGTGAAGTTGAGATGCAGGTTGAACCAAGTGTGAATGCAGTGCTTGGCCTTGAAATGAATTCGTATTTCTTTATTGACACACGTGGAATTAGTCGAAGTATCGGATTGACTGCTCCTACAGAAGGGGATTTACAACCAGTATTCCAAATTTCAATCGCAAAATCAATTGGAGATGACCCAGATGATGTTGATGCGTTCAAGGACAAGGTGATTCATAATCAAAGACCCTATGCATATTGGACCAATTTCGATACAGGTGCAGATGCAATGTTTATCGATCAGGTTACGTTTTTAATTTGGCTAATCGCTGACTTACTGCTACTTGCTGCATTGGTTATGGCAGTTCGTGGCGATTCTGATTTAGAAGAGCCTTGGACTGAAACAGAAGAAGAATGACTCTAGTTATTTTTCACAAACCATTGCATTAAATTTGCTTCAGCACGTTTTAGATGTTCACCGAGAGTAGAATGGGCGACCCCCAATCTTTCTGCCATTTCACGCATAGTTACTTTCCGAGGAGAATCATAGTAACCCCACCCAACAGCTGCTTGGACTACTTCCCATTGACGTTTCCCAAATATATCTGCTTGATTTTTTTCATCCCCTTCATTGATTACTTTAATCTGGTCGGGTGGAAATAGTTTTCTTGCCAAATCAAGGAATCCTCTAATTCCTGAAGGCACACCCATAATAGTGATTGAAATGCCATCATCAGAGATTGTATAAGGCGGTAATACAGCAATATCTAGAGACTGAACACTTGCAATGGTTAGCGGATGTGAATTGAATACTACAACGACATTTTCATCATTCCCTGAGGGGACAGTCGATTCAAATTCAAGGAACTCAGAATCTGAGAAATTTTCTTGATCAAAACCTTCCCGAAAATGGCACTTCATTAACTGACGAACTCCCTCGGGAGTAACATCAATATGAGCCACAATCTCTGCTTTTGAGCAAGGAATCAATATTTCTTCGAAACCAGTCCCATTGATACTAACTGGGTCCCAATGAACATGAACGACTTGCATTGTTTTACGCTAATCCAATCTTGATTTGAAGTAACCTGATGCCTGTGCAGAACTGCCAATCTTTGATTGTGGTCGGGAAACGCATTATGGCCTGATTAAAGCACGACGTAGTATGAGTGATGATGAATCTGGTCGAGGGAGATTTCGAAATATTGTAATTCCAACTCAGACCAAGAAATCAAATGAAGCCTATATTCCGGGTTTTGCAGTTAATTCAATCACCGAATTACAACATCAATCAAACGCTCAATTCGGGATGATTATTTCTCTTGGTGGAGGAGTCATTGCACTTTTACTTGGAATATGGACCTTCATGGTCACAGATGCTGATGCGGACATTACATTTTTGTGGCTTTCTTTAGGCTCAATCGTTGCAGTTGCAGTAACATTTTCTTTAGTTGAAATTCAATATCGTCGACAAGGTATTCTTTCTATAATGCATGATTACTTACTTTCATTCGGACTTCTTTTCGGCATGTTGGGTAGTTTTTGGATCAGTCGCTATGGTCTTTTCTTTATTTGTGGGCATGGTGCAGATTCGTCAGGCTTCTGCCAAGGAGATACCGGGGCAGAAGATTGGCTTCCTGGTGCATGGGGTATCGTTGCTCAATCGAGTTTTGTGGCAGTCATTGCAGTTTTGTCTTGGTATTATACAAAGAGAGTAAATGGTTCGACCCTCCCTCGTTTGGTTCTTGTTCTAGCACCTTTAGCGATACTGATTATTGGAGCCGATGTATGGGTTGCTTGGGCTGAAGGGGATGCAGGCTTACCCCTTGTAATCGGTGTACTTTTGATGACCACGCTGTCGATGAGTTTGGCATCGATGAGCGATAGGAGCCCCCTCTTTCTTACTGCGGCCGCAATTTCATCCATTGCACCATTTATTTACGAGATGAATTTGGATGGCCCAGCAGGTTCAGGTCTCTCGATGCTGACTATGATTGTCATAGTTCAAGGTATATTTGCAGCAAGCCCAGGTCTCTCTCGAACAATGATTGAGAAGGGTTCTGTCGGTTTAGTTGGCATTGTTATCTTAGCTCAATGGGTTAGTGGTAGTATTGAGGCAGATTTCATTCTGATTGAGCCAATTCAAAATAGTTGGATAACTTTGAATTTGATGCTCTGGCTTTCATTGCTTGTTGGCTATTTTTGGCCAGTACATATGCGCAGAGTCCCTTCAATGCCCATTGGCTTAGGATTTGCTTTGTTACTCATACCAACTCCGGGAAGTATGCTTGCTTGGTGTTTAGCAATATTATCATTCATTTACATGCTGACTGTACCTCAAACACGTCGATGGGTTGCAGATTGGACATTTATCGCAATGATGTTTGCATGGTGGGCAGGTGGATGGATATCATCTTTTGAGTCCGACATTGCGTCATTAGATCCAATTTTTATAGCAATCCCACCACTTGCATTGACAATAACTGGATATTTCGCAACGCGTGAAAATAGGTTATCATCCAACGCATTAAATATTGGAATAATCATGATTATTCTATCGAATGAATTACTTTCAGGAACGGAACCTTGGTTACCACTAGGTGTTGCAACATCTCTTCTCCTCATGGTCTGGGTTCAAGCCCGAGAAGCAGAATCAATAATCGCTGCAGGAGACGCTGCTAGATTAGAAGCAACAGGGAGAATGGCACTTGCATTAGTTGGAATATTGGTTTTAGAACTAGCAAACAGACTGACAATCCCTTGGATTGATGTCAATGGCATACATATTGAGGCCTTGATATTGGCCACTGCATTGTATGCAATAGGAAGAGGCTTGCGGGGTGTTGAAGTAGACATTGGTCACTTACTTGCGAAGATTAGTGCAAGGACTACAAGTATACCCGAATGGGACCCCAATACAGCATCTTGGGTTTATCGTCCATCGGTGATTTCTGAGAAAATGTCTACAGTTCGATTTGGGCCAGCGGCACGACTTGGATTAGCCGGCCCGCTCTTGCTTTTTTCTTTGGCCCTGTCAAGAAGTGGCGACCCTTTCACTGATCACTATCTGGTGGTTCTATTGGCATTACCAATCACCCTTCTTCTAAGAGAAATATTGCTAGAATTACCGAACGATGACAAGACTCGAGCCGCAGGTATCTGGACACTTTTCTTAATTGCCTTACCAAGTTCTTTGGCTTTGCACTTCACAGCAGACAGTTCCTTAGATGAGAATACAATTCCAGCATCTCTATTGCTTTTTGATTCGTTATTATTGATGGGCCCCATTCTTGGAGATGTTATGCTGCATCGCCGTGGACTTGAAGGCGAGAAAGACATGAAGGCAGGATCAATTGCATTGTTAGGATTACTCGCACTCGCAATTCTTGACACAAGTGGCGGTTTCCTTGCTCTACCGTTGTTTGCAATTGTTTTGATGCGTGGATTCATGCACCGCCAGGGACCTGCAATTCATTGGTTAGGATTCGCATGGATATTCTGGATTTTAACAATGGATTTGGAAAGTACAAGTTCACTAATTGCACTTGTACCCGAAGTGACGGTGTTGGTCGAAACATCATTCTTTGATTTACCACGATGGGCAGGTCTTGGCCTTATTGCTATTGGATTACCTTCTCTCTATGGAGCGATACAGGATATTCGAGCGACTGCTAAGGGCCTTGAAGTTGATGAGCACTCTCATCCAATATTAGCCCCAACCATGTTCATTATTGCAGGAGTGTTCTTATTAATTCCCGATGCACATTGGCTGTCAGTAGGCATTATTATTTTGGCTTCAATAGGGGCATGGTTAGTAGGAAAAATGGGATGGTTTTGGATTGCTAGTCCGTTGCTTTTCATCAGTTTGATTTACGCAGGAGAAGTTGAATGGGGAGGCGCTATTGGAGAAACTATACGTTTTGCTGCTGCAGGTACATTCGCATTTAACGCAATCCTTTTCATCACAAATTCACGCGAACAATTTTTCAAAAATTCAGATGATTCATGGGACGAGATTCGACAAGGAAATCTAGTTGATGTTATTACAATTGGTGCGTTTATTGCTAGCCTTATCGCAGATGATTACTTCTTTGGCATTGCATTGTTGCTGGGTGCACTTTTGATGACAAAATATGCACATGGGCGTAGGTGGTCGAATTTCCTTGTATTCTGGTTACCACTTGCACACAGTTGGGTTATCTATCGTATTCTTGCAGATCCTTTACCAGAAGCCAATGTTGAGATTGCAGGCCTGGTTCTATTGGTTGAATCAATTCTTCTAACATGGTCCTCATGGACGATGTATGATTTTGGTTGGGATGATTTTTCTGATGATGAAGTATTGGAACACGCTAACACATCAGGTTGGCTTGGTGCTGTATTATTTATTCCAGCAGCTTGGTTTACTGTAATTGATATGCCAATGTGGATGTTTGGAGGTATGCTTTGTGTGCATTCTGCAGGTCAAATGGCACTAGGATTCCAGCGAAATGAAAGTTGGAGGCGAATATATTCTTTAATCGGAGTTGCAGTTGGCTTCTTGATTATTGCAATTGATATTGAAAATGGTATCATGCGTGGTGTGATGCTAGTATTGGCCAGCTTAACGATGATGATGCAAGGTATTCTCTACATGACGGAAGCAGGAATAAAAATGGCTGGAACAGGTGAGGGTGACGTTGTTGATGAAGTGGAAGAAGCTGAACCAAAAACCCGTAAGAAATTGGACCTCACCTCGTTGTTGTCAATACCTGATCCCGTTCTAGATACGAAGGATGACGTCGAAGAAGGAGATGTGGACCCTTCGGAAGAAATTGAATTATCACTTCCTAGAGCGAAACCAGTTTCGGCAGAACCTTTGTTGGAAGAAAGAATCCGAACTGAGCACTACGATCTCGAATTACCAGTTGATGTTCGAGATAGAATTGGAACTGTAATTACCTCTACACCTCACGAAGGATTCCATCCAGTGATACGATGGGACCAATGGGGACAAGTCATACTGGATTGGGAGCCAATAAGCAAATAATTCATTGTCTCCAACTCGAAGAATATGAATCAACGCCTTTCAAATCAGCGATAATTTCGGCAAGTACTGCTATGGCAATTTCTTGAGGAGATTCGGCTCCAATATTAATGCCGATTGGACAAATGACAGAATCAATTGCCTTTTGTGGAATTCCAGAATCCAATGCAGATTTCTCGAATGCGAGCCACTTTGATTTAGAACCGATACATCCAATTCTCGGCCTTTGCTCACATCTTTGTAGTAATCCAATCAGAAGAGTTTGATCTATTTCCCAATCATGACCCAATAGCAGCACATGTGAAAAACGGCTTAGTGATTCAGTTGTTTCACGCGACAAGAATTCATTTGGTTGCGCTGCAACACATTCCTCTGCGTCAGGCCACAAGTCTTCATTAGCATATTCTGAACGCGTATCAAGTACAGAAAAATTCCAACCTAGAGAAGCACTTGCATCTGCAATTGCCTGAGCACAATGCCCCCCTCCTGCCAAAAGAACGTGAGGCATTGGATGGATGATTTCCATAGCCACGGTTACTATTCCACCGCACAAGCTGTTCAATGGAGTCCCAATTTTTCCTTTTGACTCACGTTGGAGTTGATATGTTTCAACACGTCCTTCGCCAGTGCTCAAAATCTCACGAAGATGATTCAGAACTTTTGCTTCGAGACCGGCTCCACCAACTGTGCCAAACATCTCCGCACTGGTGAGCGCCATATGTGCACCAGGCTTTCCTGGAACGCTACCCTGCGCATTAATCACACTTGCTAGAGCAACAGTTTCTCCTTCTTGAAGGCGTCCTGTAACCCATTCTAGAACTCGCTGTGTCACACTTCACGGAGGACCTCATCACTCTTGAGTCATCGCACGAAGACCTCCCGAGAACATTTTCAATAGATTGCAGTGCGAGGAGCATGGTCAACAGCGCAGATGTTGCAGAACTCATTGTTGTGAGTATGCGAGATGCGTTTTTGGCAGTCACAGTTTTTGTAGCTGCGATGATTTTACTTTTTAGTTGGTTACAATTTGTAACAGCGGGGAAATTTGTTGATGCAATCCGTAGTAACAAGCGTATGCAACCGGTTATTGGTGCATTAATGGGACTTACTCCTGGTTGCGGAGGAGCCATTATCATGATGCCAATGTATGCAAGAGGGTATGTGACCTATGGTACAGTAATTGCTACATTAATTGCAACATTGGGTGATTCTGCTTTCATTCTAATTGGTGCAGCATTGACAGATTCATCGTTCATTGCACCTGTGATTGCGGTTCATGCTATTTCCTTCATCGTTGGGGTGTCATGGGGGTATCTTGTGGATGGTTTCAACATTACTCCAAAGCAACCCTTGGGTCGAATTGGGCCAACGTTTGAAGATCAACGGGAACTCGATGAATTTGATGCAAATTCAATGGAAAGAGATGAAAACGTGCTCCTCGATTTGGGTAGGGAAGAACAAGAAGGATTGGGTTACAAAATTCTACATCAAGGATATGTAGCATGGTGGTGTGTGACAATATTGGGGTTAATTTTCGCAATTTTACTGTTGGTTTGGACTGCTCAGGATTCGGAATTTTCCTTAGAATTAAGTTACAATCCATTTACCCTTCATGGTTTCATTACATGGATTGGTTTACTTGGAACAATCATGTCAATTATCCTTTTTCTTGCTCAAAAAACGTGGTTATCAGATGATACAGAGGTCACTATTGGCGATAAACTTCATTCGATGAAGGAAACTATGATTCATGCAGCTAGTGAAACCGCTTTTGTCACATTTTGGGTGATGGCTGCTTACTTGGTATTTGGATTTACAATGTTGCTCTCAGGTCTCAATGACTCAGATATTGCAAAATATGGAGGTGGATGGATAGCAGTATCCGTTGCAGCAATAATTGGTCTTATTCCCGGATGCGGGCCACAAATCATTGCAATAACAGCTTATACGAAAGATATGATATCATTCCCCGCACTTGCAGCAAACGCAATTAGCCAAGATGGAGATGCATTATTCCCATTATTGGTTCGTCATAAGGCCGCTAGTTTGTGGGCTACAATACATACAACCATACCTGCTTTGATTACGGGTTTTGTCTTGTTATATTTGCAAGTATCATTTTAGTCAAAAGGTCCGATGCAAAAAACCTACTAGGGCCCCCCGTTCCGGAACACGTGGGTAGTGTCTGGGTAGTTGATTCGAATTGTTTCATTCATCTTGGAGCAATGGCTCCTGATAGTTTTATAGGTGATTTGGAAAATATTTTGAAATCTGAATCTACGGGTATTTTTGTCACTCCAGGTGTGCACGATGAAGTTCGAACTGTGAGGTTTCAGCGATGGTTAACCAAGCCGAATTTGTTGGATATCATGCGTAATTTATTGAACACGATTGCAATTGACGATTCGGAAATCCGTGCTTTAGCGAAAGAAATTGGTGAAAAGGAATCTCCCCAGGATGTTGACCTTTCATTAATGGTTCTCGCGTCAAAAATGTCTAAAGAAGGTAAAGATGTCACGTTGGTTTCAGATGATTTCAAAATGACTTTGACTGGAACCGGATCAAATTTTAATTTTGATACCTGTCCTCCCTCTACTTTTTTGCAAAGGCTTTCGGATTTAGGTTCGCGAGGGCAAAGAAATCGGTTGAGGAGCCTTTCGAGAAGAGTCCGTGCTGCTGAAATGCGATATGCCATTAGCCGCGCAGGCCAATATGATGTTCAGGCGAAATTGACTTGGATGGTTGACTCATTACTGTCATCTCAAGTCAACCTTGATTCGGATGAAGAATCCTCTACTCTTTCAGATGAAAGGAAACTAATTGCAGCATTGATTCGGTCAATTCGCGGAGAGGCGGTTAAGAAATCTACTTTGAACAAACTTGGCTCATTGCCTGAAATTTGTGCACCAGTTGCAAAATTAGATTCACATTTGTCCTCAATTTCATCCGATGAAAGTTCAGATGATGTGGCTCAAAAGTATGAAAAAACGGCCCAAATTTTGAGTGAAGTACTAGA
>JASLKH010000075.1 GCA_030747675.1 Candidatus Thalassarchaeaceae archaeon
ATGCTTTGCAGAATGCCCTCGAATACGAAGGAGTTGGGCAAGTTGGTTCCGTCATGGGTCGAGTCATGGCAGAAAATCCAGATTTGCGAGAGATTGCAAAGACGCTTTCTGGACACATTGCTACGGCCGTAAATGAGGCTAATTCACTAGCCACCAATCAAGGATTAGAACACATTCGTAGCTTGCTAGAAAATGAATCACCCGATGCACTGGAAAAACGTACGAAAGAGCGGCGAGAGGGATTACCCCCACTACCGAATGCAGTAGATGGAGATGTTATACTGCGTTTTGCTCCCAATCCAAATGGGCCACTATCATTTGGCCACGCAAGGGGTGTAGTCATCAATTCGGAATTGGCTAGAATGCATGATGGCATTGTGATTTTAAGATACGATGATACTGATGCCAAAGTTAAGCGTCCAGACCCTGCTGCATACGACTTGATTGAACAAGACTTCACTTGGTTAACCGGTAAAGAACCTGACCGAATTATTCGGGCTTCTGATCGAATGGGAACTTATCTTGACTATGCAGTTAGGGCCATCTCAGAAGAATTTTCATACGTGTGCGAATGCAGTGCTGAATCATTCAAAGAGAATCGTGTAACTAAAACAAATTGTCCTTGTCGCGATAGGAGTAAGGAAGACAATCTTGCATTGTGGGAAAAAATGAATGATGGGACATTGCACCCTGGTGATGCAGTTGTTCGAATTAAAACAGGAATGGATTTGAAAAATCCAGCATTGCGTGACTGGCCTGCCTTACGAATTCAACATGAGGACCACCCAATGGTTGGGACACAATACAAAGTGTGGCCATTGCTTGATTTTCAAAGTGCAATCGAAGATTACGAACAAGGTGTCACACATATTGTCCGTGGGAAGGATTTGATGGATAGCACACGAAAACAACTGCTATTGTACAATCACTTTGGCTGGGATTACCCTGAAACACTGTATTGGGGCCGAGTGAAGATACATGAATTCGGAGGATTCAGTACATCACAAATGAAAGCAGATATTGCTGATGGGATTTTCACTGGTTGGGATGACCCGCGATTACCAACGTTACGCGCTTTCAGAAGACGCGGGTATAATGCCGGAGCAATGCGGAATTTCTGGATTGATCTAGGTTTGACACAGAAGGACATTTCAGTCCCCATGTCGACACTCAACAGCCTCAATTCCAAGGCCGTCGATGCAGATGCACCGCGTTTGTCGTTTGTGCGAGAACCATGTACTATCCATCTGAATCTCTCTGAAATCGAGATGGAAAAAGTCACTCTACCAATTCACCCTGAACATCCCGACAAAGGAGTTCGTGAGTGGCCACTTGGATATGAAAGCATCAATGTGAACATTGCTAGGGATGATTTTAATCCACACGGAGCAAAGCGTTTGAAGGATTTTGCAGACATTCGAATCAATTCCGTAAAGACGGTCAAAGGATGGGAAGGGGAAATCATTCGAACCGAACGCGTTGGCAACACTCCGATTATTCATTGGCTACCTAGTAATATGGCACAGCCTGCAGTATTACTGCTTGAAGAAGAAGGTGAATTGATTGTTGCTGAAGGTTTGTTGGAAGTCAACGATTACCCAGACGGGACCGTTATCCAGTTAGAAAGAATGGGATTCGCAATACTCGAAGGTGTCGAAGACAATGGTGCACGTCGATTAATCCATTTGCATGGATAGGAAAACTCCTCAAGCGCTTATGTGCGAGGGTTTCAAAGCAATGCTAGAGTTCGCAGGCATGGTGGAACGGATGGAATCTGGTCAAAATCGCTTCACTCTTGGCGTTTTACTAATTTTATTATTGTCTGCAATTCCACTAAATGCACCTTCCGCATCTGCAGAAATCGTCTGCTGTAATTCGTCGGAATTTGAACTCCACTTGGTTGGTAACAATGCTGATGCAACCATGACACCATTCCTTTCCGAACTTAATGGGATTAATGAAAAAACTGTTACACAATCTGTTCAAGGTGTGGAAGAAATAGAAACATGGACTCTGAATTGGGAACATTCAGACACAATACCAGAATCCACATGGGATTTTTCGATTGATTATGAAGTGCAGGATGCAATTGGAGTTCACGCTAATGCAACTGTCGAAGTGAAGATTGGAGATAAATCATACTCTGGCGAAAGTGGAAATCCAGGGACATACCTGAGTCAAGATGGAACAGTCAGTGTATCCGTTGAAATACCTGAGCGATTTATTAGATCAGGAGATACAATTGCAATTACATTCGCAGTTCGAAGTTTGCTATTTACACAACCTGGTGATGACACTGCAATACGATTTGTATGGGGAGAAGATACAGATAGCGCCATTTCTGTAAACCTTCCACTCTTAGATATTGAAATGCCAAATGCTCTAATTGTTGGAGATGAAGTGTTCTTCCCCATCATTTTGAAGTCTGGATTTGGAGATCGTATGTGGACCTCTCTTGAAAAGGCAGAATTCAAAGTAAATGGTGCATTGATTGCAGATGTTCGTTCACCTAGTCTAGTATCGGGGGGTGTAGAAATACCATTTGTTTGGTCACCAAGTCCAGGTTCTCCTGATGGAGTGCGCACAGTGAATTTTTCAATATGGCTGAATGAGGGAGATATGCCAATTCAATCTGAAAGAAATCATGACATCAATTTCGCTGAAGGTGGAGGTGGTGACTCTTACGAATTCGGGGAGCCATTACGAACCGCTGGTAGCACACTAGATGTCGACATTGATGTCGAATATGACTCTGATAAAGTAAGAAGGACCGTTGAATTTGGAATAGAAGGGGCTATGGCTCAGTGGCTTCGATGGGGCATGGACAACATTGGCAATACATCACTTCGGAGCGATCACTTCTTTGATGAAGGTAAAAATTGGCCAGACATTGACCCTTCTAAGCACCAAAATGGACGGGTTGATACTGAAGAAGTCGAAGCGTTGCAAGGTTGGATTGATTCAAGTACATGGAACCTCAAAGATTTCATAGACTCTGGTTTAGCTCTAGATCCTGAGTCACTTTTCGAAGGTAACCTCTTCGACATGAGTCCTGAAATTACTATCGATTTACACGATGTGGTTGGTATTAGCGACAAACTACTCACTATTCGAATTGACATTTTGCTTGAACTTTCAGGGCAGGAAAGATTGCTACTAATCACCGATTTTGCCAGGCCACAATTGAATACTCCAATATGGAGTGGGATTGATTTGAGTGTGACTTTAACGACCAGTGCTTTTTCTGGGTTGTATGAAGTCGAATCAGATGGAATCGAAGTAACGCATTATCGAGTAGGCATAATGGATGTCGTTACTATTGATGTTGAAGGATTAAACGACCAAGACAATTTCGATGTCAAGTACACTGTTGTAGGAAATGCACTATTTTCACCCTTCGTTACACTACTAGCGTCTGTTCTACTGTTATTGGCTGCTATTGTAGCCGGATGGCGGATGACACGTTATCGCTCTCGGATCTTTATTTTCGCATCTACTCCTGTGTTTATCGGCATTGTAGGTTATGCGTATATTCTGTCGGCATTACCGCCCACATTTGTCATGGGTATTGCGGGTGCATGTCTTGTCTTGATGGTTCCAATAGCAATTGTATCGCCAAAAAGGTATGATGAACAATTCCTTTCAGATGGTTCACTTGACGATGACTTTGAATCTGCAATGGACCGCGAGATTCCAACTGTGAATTGTCCAGCCTGTGGCACTGGAAACCCTGTTGAAAGTCAAGAACGTCCATTACGACTTCCTTGTGGTGGGTGCGGCCGTACTCTACGAATTGAAGCCTAATTCAAATGCCCCGATTTTAGCAACTGGTCAATGGCTTTGTTCGCTTGACTCCTTTTCGAAGAGGAGTTTCGCCATTCATCTTGGAAAATGGATATCTGCGAGGCTAAATCACGTTCCCATCCAGTATACATTATTCGATGCCATCCCAATTCTTCCAATCGCGCAGTTGAGGGAGTTTCTGAACTCAATTGAGGCTTCAATAAATGGCTAATTGCTTGTGCACGACCTTCGAGGTCTAATTGACCCCATCTGTCACGTACTGCTTGGGCAGCCACTGCATCAACAAGAGGTAAGCTTTGATAGTCCACATCTGGAACTTCAGGTAAAGTTACCACATTGATTAGGCCTTCACCAGAAAGGTAATCTCTCAATACAGTGTAAACAGGATCGTAAGTATGTTCCATCGCATCGGATATCCAATTTCCTGCTAATGCCCATGGGCGTAAAAGACGGGTTAAGGCACCCTTCGGAGATATTAATTCAGCTAGAGCACCGGCTAATGCTACAGCAGAAATTACCCCTCTACGGGTATCACCACCTGATGCAATTAGAGCATCTACCTCTACCGGGGAGTGCTCAATTCGTAGAGGGGCATTGGTAATATCTGCCAACTTGGATACAACGCTTTCTGAAATAAGAACACTCGGTCCAGTTGGTAAAACTAATTCGTCTCGAAGTCGGCGTTGGTAGGGGATACCTGCATCGAGTAAAGCCGCTTCCAAAATTGCAGAAGCAAAAACACCTGATTCTGAAATCGGAGCCTGAATGGTCACAGAAGAGGAATTAGTCCGCAGTTTCAATGCAGCCTCACGTAGATTTGAAGCTGATGATGAAAAGGCTGGCAAGTCGACTAACGGCATTGGAACGAAGGGTAGACCTAGCCCGCGGTTCAAAGACCTGTTTGAAGAACAAACCGGATTACTCGACCATCAATCTGAGTTGGTCACGCTTGTAAACCCAATTACTATCTAAGCGGTTTTCACCGATGTAATATCGTGCTAGACGTCGGATCTTACTTTCAGTCAAACTGAGTTGACGATTGTTGTGAAGGTCCTTGTGATTGTTTTCGAGGTGGTCAATCAATCGGAGAGCTCGGCGCATGAGACTCATAAGGTCCTCTGGGAGTGCTGGTTTGACACCATTTTCTGCTAAGACTTGTGCGATGCGCATTCCAAGGACCAATCGTACATCAGGTACTGCGTGCTTGTCACGAAGAATTGTTCCAATTTGAGTTGGAGTGTGGTTATCTTCCGCCAACGAAAGAATTAGTGCAGTTACTTCCTTTTTATCTGTATTTGACCACTCTGGAGGCGAGGAAACATTGGGTTTAGTGGAACCGCTTTGACCGCGACCTGGGCTATGCATACGTGACATGGTACTACACCTTAGCGTCCCGCCGACCTACTCCCCCTTCATAACCGCTCCGCTAGCGGTAAACAATGAAAGCCCCCCAAAGGGGGGCATTCAAATGTTCAACATTACTTGAAATACTGACTGGCGTAGGCTCGTGCTTGATCTGCAGTGTATCCCATTTCAATGAGTTGATTCTCGTACTGTTGTTGTTCGGGGCTGATGGCTGCTGCCCAAGCTTGCTCTGTAGGATCTGAACCACCAGAACGGCCTCTCAAAACCAAAGTTATTGCCAAGACTAGAACTAATAATCCAACCACTGCTGCTGCAACTCCAATCCAGACCAGCATGTTGTCGTCACTATCCGATTCGGAAGATGTATCGGATGTACTATCTGCACCATCGTCATCAGTTCCATCAGTTCCATCAGTTCCATCAGTTCCATCAGTTCCATCAGTTCCATCAGTTCCATCAGTTCCATCAGTCCCATCAGTTCCATCGGTACTACCAATTGGGCAACCAAATACATCTAGGCCACCAGAACCTGCACCTTGGGATGGGCAAACATCATCTTGATCTGGAACACCGTCACCATCGGAATCAGGAAGATATATCGGGCATCCAGTACCATTGGTACCTTCCATCACACCTGCTTCGTTTGGACACATGTCAGGATTCCAACCATTCGCATTATCTCCAAATGAATCTCCATCTGTATCATCCCATTGTGTTGCACACTCTCCAGCAATCTGACAAGCACTTCCAGGGAACCCTGGGAATGAATCATTTGCATTGCTCCAACCATCTCCATCTGCATCTTGGCAACCTAGGCGATCTAACGTAGAATTGCCAGGTGTGTTAACACAAGCATCATCTACATCTAATACTCCATCACGGTCTGTATCGCCCGCCCATAATTCATCATAATTTGTGATGTATATTGGCTCTGAAATTAATACATTATCCAATTCATCAGATTCTGCAACCAAATCACCACCGTCAACTGTCAACACACACCGGTAGGTGTCTGATGTCAATATTGAACTGGGTAGTTCAAACCAGCCGCCACGACTGTCGATTTTCCCGTCATATCCGTCTAGATCATCAGTGTAATCATATACCAACAATGGAAGTGAAATAGTACCATTCAAGTCTTCCAAAACTAGTGACCAACTGAAATCGGTACTTGATGGACCTGCAACGCTGGAAATATTTGCTTGGAAAAATGCGTCGCCACCAGTCATTTGATCAGCCCCATTTGCACAGTTCACCATTGTTGCAACCAAATTAGGCGAAGGAGCTTCAATTGGTTCAAAATTCATATTGTACCAACCGCCACTCGCACCGTTAAGACTGACGACAACGTAGTATCCACCATTCAAATCAGCAGATGCTATGCTGCTTGTATTTACATTCGCGGAACCATTTTCTGGAGACGTGCTCATCATAACCAATGAATTATCACTGCTGTCGTAAAGTGAAATCGAATATTCATATCCGTCTTGTGATTCCATTGTAATGTTCATTCCAGTCATACCTTCAAGGTTGAATCCATAAGCGTCTTCTGTATCCTCAGGATCTACACAACCCATCCCATACTCTTCAGGATTATCTCCCAAACCAATCGAAGTGACTAACTGGTTACCCGCATCTTGTCCATTGTAACCCCAATCAGACGGGTTTCCACAATCATAAGGTGGGACATATATGGTCCCATTTGTCCAAATTTCTAATGTGTAATTTGCAAGACCAGAATATTGTGAGACATTGATGTAATATGTGTCTGCAGCTCCATCTGCATCAGTTCCAGATGTTGACACTGACTCGTTACTGGTGAAGCTTGTACTAGAGTCTACATCGGGTGAACTAGAATTCCAAAGTTCGAGATCTAAATCTGCATCCCAATTATCTGCAGTCATCACTACATCGATATTTTGTGCACGACCCATTGATAATTTGTACATATCCGCTTTATCTCCACCTGACACACAGCCAGTGACTGTTCCCGAAAACCCTACTCCTAAATCATAGGCATTCACTTCGATATCACCGACATCGCCACCTGTAGATGCGTCATCCAAGTTCGGACAAGGCATCCCTGAAATTGTGGTTTTTGAAGCACTGGCATTGTTATTATTACCATCATCACCTTCGGTCACATTGTTGTAACCGTCCGGCCACACAATCCAGTGATAATCATCAGTTTCAACATCTTCAGGAATTTTTACTTGGCTGGTTACCAATTGGCTATTTCCTGCAGTAATATATGGTCCAACAATGTAAGTGTCCAAGACAATATCACCGTCAAACATACTATACGAATCATCCAAAGAAAGAATAAATACGATATCATAAGGATTAGTTGAATTCAAATCACCAGGCCCTGCATTGTCAAGTGTGTATGTGACATCAACAATATCGCCAGCAGTCGCATTAGTTGGTCCACTGATTGTATTCACTGTAAGGTCTGGTTTTGGAACGGATACATTTGTCCAATAATCTAGGGTATAACCACCATCTCCAGTCCATGCTTGGGCTTCAATGTAATATGTTCCAGCAGTTGTGCTATTTGTCGAAAATTCAATTCGTTCTAGTGGGTCAGAATAGAACGACGCATCAATAGCTGTTCCTGTGCTATCCCTCAACCACAAATCGAAATCTGCACCTGTCGGAACGTGCAACTGAACGACGACATCCTTATTCGAAGAAACCGTGATTGAATACCAATCACTCTCATCGGCGGTGTCTACACATCCTGCAACATTCTGTACATTGGGATCATTTCCCTGAGTCTTTGCTGTTGCTGTAGTATTACCTGCATCTCCAGCTGTTCCACCATCGGTTTGTACTGTAGGGCAAGGTGCTCTCCCACCAGTTTGCATTTTCCGATCATCGTCACGAAGCAGTGTATCTTCGCCAATCATGACTGATTCGGAATCCGTTTCAGTATAGTGTGCGAGCATTGGTGCAAGTGATGATAAAATCATCAACAACACAAAAGTCACGCTAAGGTAATTCATTCTAGGGGCTGGGGCCATGTTCCTACCGTCGTCAGGGCGGTATTTAAGACTCTATGAATTTGCATCATCGAAATTAAAGACGGTGTTGGCTCTTTGCAAGACGACCTACGCCTCCTTTCCATTCCCAACCTGCAGCTAAGCAACGGGCTGAGCCGATCAACTCATCCTTTCTGACAATAAGGACTTCTTCACCAATTCGTAAGTCTGACGGAGATGACAGAACCATGTGGTTGAAAATGTCGCCTTTCCAAGGCGTATCACCTCCAATTTCGACAATTCGCAAGGTATTAGTTTCAAGAAGGCGGGGGAGCATTGCTTTGGTAAACGAAAAACGACCCGTGTCGGGGTGCCATTGAGCCATCTGTTGTTTATCCTTAAGCAAAAGCCAACGAGGAGGTTTGCCCCCAACCCGAAGGCCTTCTAACCAATTGTCAGTACCAAATTGCCAATTTGATAGTGATGAAAATTGATGAAAAAGTAACTTCTTTTCGCGGATGTTTTCGAGCCCGAAGTCTTCGGCGGCTGCATTGACAGCCTCTTGTAATACTGCGCATGCGGCTTTGGAAGAAGCCCCTTTGCCTTCCAAGCGGGTATTTATGATATCCACGTCTAAATTCAACGGGACCCCAGAATGATTGATGACGCGTTTGTATCCGACTCTTTCAACAAGATTTTTCACCATTCGTTCGATTGTTACAAGTTCGTCTGCATCCCAATCCCCAGTTACAGGAACATCATAGTGAGCCGCAGGCCACTGTTCCTCAAGTTCTCGAGGAACAAGTCCAAGTGGGCTTGTCACAATCACTTGGTGAGCACTTCTATTCCGAATTGCATTACGGAAAAAGCGATGGCTTTGAGAACGTGAATATGGTTTTCTAGCCGAGCAAGGAAGCAGTATGAGAACTTCACTTTGCTCTACAGGAGGGGTGTAAAAATTTTCCATTCGGTGAATCCAATCTTGGACAAGAGGGTCTTCTCGACTCACAGCTGAATGGCAACGGAAACGTTGGCCATTGCTCACATACCGTGCTAACGGTGCTGATTCAGATAGCATTGCATCATGGTGACGTAAATGTTCAACAAGTCTTGGGCTATTGAGGGACTGCTTTTCCGCCAATTCACGAAGGGTGCCATTGGAAATCGCTGCACGTGTCGAGGAAATTGATGCCTTCCATTCGGCAATCTGGGCTTCAATACCAGATGATTCGCCAGTAGTACTGTCAACGTTCCTTGGACCATCTCGCGACAAGAGGATATTATGAGATACTGCTTGTTGTGAGCGAGAAATATCAAACAAATCTAAACCAAACCATGCCAATATTGCAAGATTATCTGGGCCCCCTACCCCTGGAGCCCAAAGCAAGGCTCCAGGGAAGCGCTCTCTCAAAATATGAATTGCCTGAATGAATCGACCAGGGTGCCCCGCAAGTTGGATAGCATCCAAAATAACGACTATTTCAGGAGACAATTCGGAATCGATTAGAGATGTATCATGTACCAAGCGTTGCCAAGTTACTGGCAGTAAAGCACCAACTGATAGCCCCTGCCCAGAGTTTGCTTCTTGCAGTGAAGGAGGAAGTGTATGGCCTTCCGTTGCACTGTATTTCGGGATGTCACCATCTCCGAAAGGGAATGACCAATTTCCACGTGATTCAATTTCCAACGTTGCAGGCAATGTGCTTGAATCGTGATGGGTTGTGAAAGGTGCCAAGTTGATTTCCAACAAAGGGTCGGATTCCGACAGTATTAGACCAGGTGTAAAGGCACTTGGATTTGATCTATCGCCAAGCCCAAAAATGCGCGCGTGACGCCATCGCGCCATCACGGTTCGCGCTAGCGGCTTGTGCTCCATAGATGCGGCTGCCAATACACTTGCCTTGAATGATTCTAAAGGGGATGTGTTGGAGGACGGGGCATGCGGAGCTGCTCGGCCATCTGTGCAATTCTCATGATGCTCTGCATAGTCCCATACTCTCCATTCAATAATGCACTTGGCGAAACTCCAATGGGGAGTGAAGATTCAACTGTTGAGAGTGAGCCACTTGTATCATTCTTTAATGGGACACTTGCTGATCACCAAGATTCAGATTCGTTCACAACCGACTCAACTTCTCAATCGGTTCACAAAATCAGCATTCTAAATTCCACTTCAGATCTCTACATTGAAGTGTCTGGTGCAGAGGGTAAGGTAGCCGAAATAATTGGAAGTACTGGGACATTTCTGCATTTCAGTGGTGAATTCAATGCCGTTACAATTGATATTACAAGCGCAAACTTTTCAGGACCCAATTCCTATCAACTATTGGTCCACACATATCCAGATGATAATTCAATTCAAGTAAAGCCTGATTTCAGTACATTAAATGCGCAATATACTGTTTCAGGTTACATTCACAGTTCTGATACAACGGGTGATTTCATTATTTTCGAAGTCGGTGGTAATGCTCCTTTGAAACTAACTTGGGAATCCATCGGAGATGTCAATTTCACGGGCCACATGAGTCTCCTTTCTGCCCAACAAACGACTACGTTTGATATCCCCAATGGAAGTGGAGAAATTGCGCTGAATACACCTGAAACAGCAATGGGGCAAGATGAATGGGAAATTATTGTCAACGCTAAAGCAAATGGCACAGGGTGGTGGAGTGTGGCGATTGAAGCAACAGACACCCCAGATGAAAAATGCACATTTGATTGCTCAAGTATAACTGATTTATTGGCCATTAATGAGGCGTTTGAATTAGAAAATGATGTCACTTGGCAAGCTTCAGGTCATCTAAGTGAAATTGACGGAGTAGATGTATATCCAATTCACATACCTGGAGAGAGTTGGGAAACACACCGCCTTATTGCAACAATGACTCCATCAGAAAGTGGCATGGAAGTACAAATTCAGTGTTGGAATAATTCAGGTGAATTTATCTCTGTAAAGGAAATTGTGAGTGGAACAAATGTTGTCGGATTGAACATGACTCCAGGGTACCACTTCGTCATTGTTCGTCATGGAAGTTCAGCGAGTGGCGGAGAATATCAACTCAATTTGAATCTAATTAATTCCACAAGTCCCGAGGACGAGCCTATAGATCCAAGTGAATTCGAAGACCTATGGAAAAAATTCCTTCCATTCTATATCCTCGTCGGAGTACTCCTTCTCAGTCCATTGGCATGGGTACTTTGGTCCATGCGCGGCGTAAATCTTAGGGAAGAAATTCAAACCCATGAACGCGCAAGGCTACGACATCTCCATGAAAGATTACGGAAATTATTAGCAAGTGATACAACTGATGATGTTGCGATTTCAGATGCGCTTGAGATGTTATCTGCAATTCAATGGCGAGCAACCGAATCAGAAATGGGGGAATCTATTCTAACTCATCACACGGAGGCTGTTACTCTAAAGGTATGGAATATAGAAGGAAAGAGTATACTCGTTGGGATCCATATCGAAGAGGCTTCTTGGGAATTGGCTGCCATTCGTTTTGAAGCAATTTCGGGACCGGAGTGGAAGGTTTTAGAGGTTCATCCTAAATCCCTTTTTGATGGGGACGAAATTTTCCTCGGCACGCTCGAAGCAGGGAGTACTAGCTTCATCCATCTAACCCTTGAAGGAGTTGCAGAAGGCCTAGATATTCACCTCTCCGGACTATTAAAGGGCAATCCTATTGCAGCAATTCCTGCCAAAGCCCTGCTACTATTGGGCGAAGAAGAATAACTAATTTCGGCGACTTTTCGCCTCTTCTCGAACTGATTTCTCGATGTTATCCACAGGTAATCCAAAATCATCCCTGAGTGTTTCAAGAGTCTGTTTCATGTTCTTAGTTATTTTACTTGGAACGAATAATTTGAGTAACACTGTGACATCTCCCCTTCCTCTACCTCTTCGACGTGCCATACCACGGCCACTGACGATAATTGTTTCACTAGGCTTTGAGCCAGCGGGAATTACAATTTTAATCGCCTTTCCATCGATGTGAGGCAACTCAATCGCAGTACCCAATATCATCTCAGGGTAACCAAGAGGCAATGCCATGATTAATTCCGAACCATCTCGTTCAAACCAAGGATGCTCTTCAGTTTCCAACTGGATGTATAAATCACCACTCATGCCACCACGAATCGGTTCGCCCATCCCACGCATTCGCATCCGAGTTCCATCTTCAGCACCTGCAGGAATAGTAAATTTTAGTGTTTGAGATTTTGGTTTTACTCCTTCACCTCTGCAATTAGAGCATGGATTCTTGATAACCCTCCCTTCCCCACCACAATGCGGACAATCACTGACCACTTGTTGTACAAATGGGCCGACTCGTGCCTGTTGTGTAACTCTGCCCTGTCCGCCACAAGTCGAGCACGATTTACTATCATCTGGATCTTTGGCTCCAGAGCCACCACAAGAGTCGCACTCCGATGGGATTTCTACATCTAATTCGATTTCCCCTTCATCATGGATTTCTTCCAAGGTCACAGAATGACGAATTAGGATATCATTCCCTCTTCGGGTCCGAGTACGACCCCCTCCACCTCCAAACATCGAGGAGAATATTGAATCGAAGCCTCCTGAAAAAAGATCATCTAGATTGATATTTACTCCTTCAAAACCACCTGGTCCGAAAGGTGACCCACCTGGTGAATCATGCCCAAACATATCATATTGGCGACGTTGGTCTGGATTGGATAGGACTGCATAAGCTTCCTGTACTTCCTTGAAAAGGTGCTCTGATTCGGAATCATCAGGGTTCTTGTCAGGATGGTGTTTTCTTGCTAAACTTCGGAATGCCTTCTTTAAATCACCATCTGAGGCATCCTTTGAAACACCAAGGACTTCGTAATAATCACGTTTCTCTGACATAGCCGCGCGCCCCCGTTATCCTCGCGTCCGGCCAACCATTCTTGAATCCGACGATTCCATCTACAACTGTGTACCACAGTTCTCGCAATATGATTCACCTTCGGGATTGGCATGATTACAGGAATTACAAATGGAACCTGAAGACGGCATGGGGGCACTATTGGGGACGGAAGAAATGTTTGATACACCATTGCTTATTTCTTGTGAATACCAATCATCCGCAGCAGGTTGTGTTTCAACAATTGACCGGCTTTCTGGTTCACTGGTCGGTGTAACTTGGGGGGTGCCGTCGTTTTTCCACTCTGCCCTCAATTTATCCAAAACACCACCAATTAGACCCTTTTCGGGTTCGCTTCGAGTATGAGTTACACCTTGCACTGATTCTACTGGACCTGTTTTCCCAGTTACTCTAGCTGATGAACGGCGAACGTGTTCTGATTCTGAAAATAAAGAGACATCGCTAATCTCATCATCTGTTGAGGTGATTTCAGATGTCAACTTGTCAGTCGTCAATCCACCAATATTGCCATCAAGTTTTTGCAGTGCTTTCATTGAAAGATTACCATCATCAACCCCTGAAGCATCGGCCTCCAACTCACTCATTGCCAAATCAGCCTTCGACCATACACCTCGATCTTCCGCAGCGTAGTCTTTCTGTAACTTCTTGATATGCTTGCGACGATGCCATTCGTGATCACGGACCAAACGAGCATTTCTGAATAAAAAAGCACCGATGAGTAGGGAAATTGAATAATAAATTACAACTGACGTCAAAGAAGTAAGTAGGCGTTCTGAAATTGCCGGAATGATTTGATGCAATGCAACGAATATAAGAGATGGTACAGTCAATAGAAACCAAGAAATGAACTCATTCTTTTGGTCCGCCATGATTCTACCATCCTGAATCTGGATTTCAACGCATCCCTCAGGAGTTCGTCTATGAAATTCGGTCAAGATGAGGTTTGCTACGACTGAATATTCCGAAGAAAAGACCTATGCTAAAGGATATGTGGAGTAATAAAAGAAGTAATGGGACACCAAATATTAACATTGGATTTTTCCAACGCCTCGCTTCATCGATTCCAACCAATAACAATGCACAAATGTATAGATTTATTGGAATTAAAAAATTCGAAATACCTCCTGTCGATTGCCCATCAATTGCTAAGCCAAGTACTATCATCAACCCAATCCACGGTAAAAATTCACCAATTCGCATCCTCGATCTCGCTTCAACAACGTGTTTCATTCTCCAAAAACCATACCGGTAACCCATTCCCCACCACCTTTTCAGGCTGTTTCGTTTGGCCATTCGGACACTCGTTTCTGCAGTCCTCCATAATGGCCATCCTGCATCAATAATCCTAAGATTCAATTCACTATCTTGCGTTGTAATAAAATCTTCATTCCAACCACCTACTTCTTCGAGAACCTCTCGACGATAGAGTGTGAAAGGTGGAATCTTTGTTGCAGATTCTTTAGAGAATCTTGCAAATTGACCAGAACCACCAAGAGGGGAAGTCAAAGTTGCTTCAGCGCAATCTTCAATGAATGTTCGTGGTAAATCTGATTCGATTACTCTTGCACCCAATCCTCCGATTTTTCGGCCCAATTTACCCTCAATTTCAGCAAAGCGTTCTAAACGTACTTCAAGATGATTCTTTGGAACCCAAGCATGCCCAATCATCTCAAAGACGTATTCTACATCGTCGCCCAATTGCATTAATGATAAATTTCGGGCATGTGGCACATATTTCCCAGGGTTTTCAAATAATTCTATCAATGGGCCATTGTTTGTTCTCGATTCAATTGCTAATTTCTCAACTATGTCTCGTGTCCCATCAGTAGAGCCTCCATCATACACCAAAATATGATGCTTTTCAGCAGAATATGACTGAGTCATTAAACTCCTCAAACAGAGTTCGATATGCGCAGCTTCCTGGAAGGTGGGGATGACTGTGGCCACCACTCCAAAGTCACGCATAGTACTCCTAAAAGCCCGGTACACGTCAAGGTTGCCTACCCGAAACCGAAAAAGACAGGGTTCCACAGCCCCTACTTGTTGCAATGACAAGAACTCCGATGCTTACAGTCTCAACTTCCTTGAGATCGCATGAAGATCCTATGCGAGTTGTTGAATCTGTTCAGGTGATTTTTCCAGACTGGGATGTTGAGAATATTCCTGAAAAAGGTCAATTTCCAATTACAAGAGATGAAGTGAAATTAACATGTGTTGGATGCTCGCCAGATTCATTTATCGAAGCACTGACTGAACAACGAATATTAGATACTGCATTAGATGTAATGTCCATTAAATTGAGAGAAGATGTAACAAAATTTTCAATTGGGAGACAAGCTGCAATTGCTGGGCGAGTCACATTTATTCTTGACCAAGAACAACCCATTGGTGGCACTATTGATGTTGACATAGAATGTGAAGAGTTAGATTCTTGGATTGAAGAAGTTACTTGGCATCCTGGTCGATATGAAGTTCCGAGAAAAATTGGAGATGAACTCCGTATGACTAACTCTGGTAATGTACGCGAATGGTTTGATCGGAATGGGAATCCAACGATAAATAAGGATGAATACTAACCAAGGTTCCCAAATCCTTTCTCTGCTAATTGTCCCACAACTCCAACATCCGCTGGTAACCATTCGAGGTCTCCACTTTCGTCTTCATCTAACCAACGATACGAATCATGAACACTCAAATTGATTCCAGCAGCATTCACCTTACACTCATAAAAAGCAAGGTTTACAATCATAGATCCATAATCGTGGCTTTCTCGTGCTAGGCACTTTCCTATCTCAACATTCAACTCTAATTCTTCCTTCAATTCTCGCTTTAGTGCTGATTGTTCAGTTTCTCCGAACTCAACTTTACCCCCTGGAAATTCCCATAGCCCCCCCATCACTTCAGTGGGGGAGCGACGGCATGCCAATATTCGATTGTCATCAGATATTGCAATTGCACCGACAACTTGTACTGTCGGCTTCTGTACCAAATATACAGATAATTCATTGATCACTTCCTTCTGCCGAACAATTGATATTTGTTCAGGATGCGGTAAATGAATGAACAATGCTGGGATTGGGCGTCCATCAATCAACAATACATCCCTTTCAATAGAATTGAGAGTTCGAAAATAAGTCTCATTACATACAAACTTACCACAGTCTTCACTGATTTCCACATCTGCATATTTTGCTGCAATCTGCCTCAATGTCGGTGCATGTGATGTTGTGTGTAAAAGAGGGAGGGCTGATTCAATTACGGGTGTATTCTTCAATTGGCGACCTGCATTATCCTTGATTCTAAAGTCACATTCATTAATTGCACATAATTCAAGATTTATTTTTACAGAATCCTCTTTCAAACCAAGATGTATTATTGCATCAGGGAGTTCATCTCTCAGTATCTCTGATGTTCTAACACTCCCTTTTTCATCGACCGAGAGGACTTCACCCCCATACTGAATTTCGATCATCTTTTCTGTTACATCAAAGGGTAAACTAGATTCTATTTCCACATCAAATGATTGGCCAATAAGGCTTCTAGCAATGTCTCCAGATATGTTTTCGGTGTGCTTACCAAATGGTTGAAAACCTGTGACCCAAACTTTCGCCATCCCACAACGCCCCAATAACAGACCGGATGCCCGCATATTTCGGACATAGCATTATGGGGGGGCCCTTGAGGCTACACTACATGGAGGAACGTGAGATTGAGCGCATGGCAGAAATTGATTCAATGAACCGTTTTGAAGATCAGTCTGGTAGAGAATCAGCTGATGGGATGCTCATTTTGGCTGATGCACTGACATATGCTGCTGGAGTTGCAGCCGTAATCACTGCTATTGTAAATTCGAAAGAGGCCGGTTGGTCATTTGATGTCCATGCAAAAATATTGATTGGGGCTGGATTTGGGTTATGGCTCTGTTCACAATCACTAAACAATTTCAGGCGATTGCTCCCCGTTTGGCTTCGAATTGTCCTAGGTATGAAAATACTTCCTGAAACCTTTGAAGAGCAAAGTTTGGGTGCTAGGAAACGGCGGATGTGGACCATGGTTATTGCAGCAATACTGACAATTATAATCGCAATCGAATTCACGAATTCGCAAGTTGTAAGCACCCGATCTGGTGTTCCATTCCACATCGTATTGTGGATTATTTCTCTGATGGATTTAGCTGTAGCATTACAATGGAAGAAAGTAATCGCGAATGCGAATAAAATACAACGCCGACCTGGTGGATGGAAATATTGAACAAACAGCCGATAGAATTGAACACAAGATAATGCCAGAGAGAAGTGAGGAAGATGTCTGAAAACGAAGACGAACTTGTGGTTTCACTTCCAGTTATGGATTCATCACCTCCCAATAAAGGAGGGTTCAAGAGTAAGTTGAAAAATTCTCTTGGAACTATTCGGCTAATCTGGTATGAATTAACAGCAGGAGTGGGGGCTTGGGGCTCACTGAAACCCCTGCTTGCGGCATTACTTGCTCTAATCCCATTCCTATTCATTGGACAGCATTTCAATAGAGAGCATCAAAAAGCGTTTGATTGGATGATGCTACAAGTCCCATTGTTGCTAACATTAGTATTATTTCCGATACTTTGGATATGGTCAATTTTCGATGCGTATCGAATCGCAATGATTGATGTTACTATGAATGAAAATGAAAAACGTGTTTTAGAAGCGCTTTGAGTCTACCAATCATCAGGGATTTCAATTGGGGAGAAAAGTTGCCCTGGGCTGCGAGCACTAGCTAACTGATTACGCGCTAAATGCTCCCATTGTCGCAATTGCATCAAAGAATCACCTAATGGCAGTTCAGTTGCATGAATTGCTGTCCGTAGTATTGTATCAAAGATATCCATTCTATCATAATCCACATTTTCTATCAAAGTATCCATTTCGAAATCAAAATCGCTTGAACTTTCGGAATCACGCCCAATAAGCGGCCATGGCTGGGACAAAATTGGTGGGACAATTTCCCCCTTTTGGTGGGCATGTTCTTTCAATGCTGCAGAAATCTGTTTAGTGTATTTTGAAAGCACTAAACTTGTCTCTAAAAGAGGCATTGAATATTGATTAAGAAAACTAACCATTTGCTCTTGTAAAAATACCATTTTCTCTGCTGAATTATCCTCTGGCCTAGGAATTGAACCATCTGATCTTTTTTCTGACATAAATCCGACTCCAACTAGATTTCTCCAGCCGCACGAGCATTGTCAATTTGCTCTTGTGTCCAACCACCTGCTAACAATTGTTCGTCAGAGAATGACTGAGCTGAAGATAGGGGTAGATTTTGCCCACTTGAGAGGAACTCCGTAGCGGCACTTTCTAACTCGCTTTGGCGTAAGTATCCATTGCCATCAGCGTCGTAATTACTTGCAAAAGATAAGAACGCAGCACTATCTTCAATTCCATTTTGACTTACTATTCTGGAAAATACACTGTTACTGTAATCGAGAGGGACATTGATTTCGGGAGAGGGTGTTGTCACAAGTGCTGGTGATACGGATTCTACTGGCCTAGCAAGAATATCCATGGGTGATGCCTTGACTTGAGCAGGAGGAGTTTCGAAAACAGGAGGAGGGGCGATAATATCTGCTGGTGGTTGAACCACAGGTGTTACTGAATCCTGTAATTCGGTAGGTGGCGGAAAATTTTCAAAACCTGGAGGTGGGGCCAAATTAATTGGTTCGGGGTCAGATATTTCTTCTTCAAATTCTGCTGAGTCCAATTCTAAAATAGCAAGTTTTTCACGACGGTATAAAACCAACATCGATACTCCGAAACAAAGTGATGCTACTGCCAAAATGTATAGTACAAATAAGCCAGTTGAATCCTCAATTTGGTTGCTCAATGCTTCACCATCTCGGGCGACATGAGGTTTTATGGCTAAGGGTTCAATTGTCACCCAATCAATGTCGACGTGGCCATCTCTAGCAACCAACTGGTAGCGATGAATCTCTTCATCCTCGACTTCTTCAGTTAGGACATCTAGTTGAATTTGCCAAGGTGATTCACCATTAATGAGTACAGATGCAGAAACATCACGCACCTCAACCCATTGATCCGAATTCACTTCTTCTAGGAGAACAAATGAAATTTCGCCAGACTCTGCACCTGAATTGATACCGTTGACCTTCAAAATTGCTAATTCACCACCAGAAGGTGAGGGGTTATCCCAACTAATTACGGTTGAGTTTGCTCGCAAATCCACTGTAGGTCCATATCGCACTAATCTCCATTGAACTAAGGGGCTGTGCTCTGTATTATTCTCAGAAAGATAGGGGTTCCCAGCGGTATCTGAACCAGTAATCCAAACGTCAACAATGTACCCTGGAAGTAATTCGATTGAACCACCATCTGTCAAGTCAAGCACCCCATCCCAACCCCAATCTAACCCTATCGGGGAACCTGATTGAAATTGCTGATTACCTCGTGAAATTTCACTAGTCCCCGCACGGATTTTCCAATGAACTTCTGCTGGTCGTTCAATGTCGAACCCATGTTCATCTGAAACATGTAAATTGACAGACATCTGATCTGCATCCCCTAGTCCAATATCTCCCGATGGACTCATCGATCTTATCTCAGGTGGAGTACCATCAACAATGAGTTGAATATGTGGGGTTATCACTGTGGTGTCTGATGCCAAACCCGGTAAATTCTCCAATTCAGCATACAAATCTAGCCCACCACTTCTGACATTTGGTACAAGTATGTCCAATGTGAATTCTCCACCCTCTCGTGGAACTGCCGACCATGATTGTTCTAAATCCCCGACTACAATGTCAAATGCACCTTCTGGCGCAGGTGCAGAATCTTCACTGAACAATAATCGCCCATCAATTCGAACTACTTGACCTGCTGCGATTAATTCAGGGTTGTCACCTGGGCGATACAAATTTCGGCCTGTTGCCAAATCTGTTGCTGTGAAATGCCCTGGGACCATATCGAATTTGAGGTCGTTATCTAGACTCCATTCATCGTAACCCAATCCGCTATTTGTTTCGTGACAAGGAATTACTGAATCAAGGTCGCACGGCCAATCTGTTATTTTTGCAATAGGGACAAACGAATCAGAACCATCTGTATCGAATTCTTCAGGGAACCACCATGTTAATTGGAATCGAATATCAAGATACAGAATACTTTGATTGGTTGGTTCTGTAGCCCATGAACTGTATAGATTTGAGACTGCAACAGCTGTACTTCCAGACTCAAGGTGCATTGTGTGGCCAAATTCTGGTCGCGTGAAGTTAGCCCAAATTGATGCCCTTTCATCATTGAAATCCTCTATCAATGAAAGGTGAATGGAAGCAATATCTTGCCAACCATTCCCATCACCAACCATCAAACGTGCGATGTATTCAGTTCCAGGGTGTAGGGGTGCTTCATCGTCATGTCCCAAAATTGTTGAATTATATACTTCAATAATCGGTTCAAATTCATCACGTATCGAATATGTCGATAAATCGGCATTCCAATCTGGAATGGATTGCCCAGAACCAAAACCGCATGTTAAAGGGAAGCCTGGACAGATTGGTCCGCCGCCACGAGCAACTGCATTTTGTTGTTGATCTTCTCCACTAACATAGTATGATACCTTCTCTCCATGAGAATTTGATGAATCGTCAATAATTCCACTAAAAATATTGAGGCCACCAGGGAGAATTTCAGGGGAACGTAATAGGGATGTCCGATACTCGTTTTCATCAGGATAGGAATTATAATTCAAATCATCTTGTGCTTCAACCCAATAATGAAGGGTGATTTCTGTTGGAGGATCAACAGAATCCTCTATGACGATGGAAATTGATTGGGTTCCAGCATGTAATTCAATACCATCAGTCGGCGTTGATCCAATTACCAATGGACTGTTTCCGTCCAAAACAATCCTCATCACATTGAATGTTGGATTAATGAAATCGCTACCAGAAGGTAGTGATACTGCTTTAACACTGAATAACATGCCTCCTTGACTTGACTGCAATGGTGTTTCAAAAGTCATGTAGTATTCCCCATGTGCTGGGTTTGCTTCGGTGGTGAACAATACATCATCGCCCATTGGATTGCCATCCTGAGTCAAGTTTTGTCCAATAATTTCCAAATCAAATTGGCCTGCTGCAGGGGAAAGAGATGTTCCTTCAAAGGCAATTGTTCCACTGAATGTAATATTCTGGCCACCTCGCATCCAATCATATACCAATAACTCTCTACCTGATTCATCTACTGCCAGAAGGTTCAGTAATTGAATATCATTTTCAACACGTAGATTCAAATTTTCAGTTGTCCAAGAATTAACAGATTGGCCCAGATTATCTGCCACTGAAATATTTGCTTCGGTTGCAGTTTCATCATCCCAAGCCCAGTTTGCTTGCAAAGGCATTCGAATACTAACTATGCCATTTCCATCATCTACGGCAGTACAATTTCCCGTGTCAAATTTCACAATGTCAGCGACATCGCTAACTTCCGAGCAAGAATTACCAGCATCCCATCTCAAATGTGGATCCTCGCCGTGACTAGATTGTAGTTCTACATCAACTCGATCTAATTGAGTCGTATCATCGCCTTTAGCAATACGAGTTACAAGAACGCGATCTACACCATCTGGTACCAAAAGTCCTCCTTCGATTGTGCTATCTAAAACGCGCGTTCTAAACCGATATGTGATATCTAAATCTGAAAGGCGGACTCGTCCAGGGCTCCCCGCTTTGATAGTGAAGGTAATATTTACTGTCCCCCCTCCATTTTGAGGTGTATGGGAATTTAGTGAATCTGTAAGCCCTTGATTATTGACGACTATTGGGTCTTGTAATCCACCAGCACCTGTGTATTCATTTGTTCCATCGTCGCCCACATCAATTCGAACCGCACTTGGATACCCTTCCTCATAATGCAACGTTAACGACTCAAGCGCAGGAGTTAGTGAACTATTTGTAGAATTCAATACGACAAGGTACTTCAAGGAATTCCCCACACTTGAACCCCAATCTTTGTCCACATTATTCTGTGCCCATTCCCAACTTTGACCTCCATCATTTGAAATCATGATACCAACAGATGTCCCCGTTGGCTCATTTGCTGTCCACTCAGCCCTCATGTGTCCCACTTGGGTCCCTGTTGGCAAGTCAGGAGATTCCCATTCACCTGCAGTAACATACGATGTTGCATATTCCATCGACACCCACCACGATACTGCTGTAGTACCAACAAGTTGCACTTTCCACTTTAGTTGAGTTCCTGGGTGAGAAAAATGGACTGTTTCATTGTTGCTTACTCCAACCCAATGAACTCCATTGTCAGCGCTGACCCAATATTCAACACGATCTCCTGCTGCGCTAGTCGACCACGAAAGAGCCACGTTTGCTGCTACAACTGGATCATCAGTTTCCACCACATTGCTAACCCAAGTTGATGTACCTGGTTGAGCTGTAATTAAGTACGTGATTCCAGTTCCATATTCTCGATACCTTTGGCCTTGAGTCCAAGAATAATGATCTAAGGTATTGAACCTGTGACCATCGTAGTGCAACCCGTAACCATTCGCAGAAATCGAGGTTATACTCTGTTGTTTGGTTAATGTGGAGCCTGGATCACCAGTAATTGCATAGCACTCCAACTTATCAGAATTCCATGAATTATAGACTCTGAAGTAAATATAATTGCCATGTACTGACATACCTCTAACTTGTCCAGAGGACATGAAGTAATTGTAAGAATCTGTATTGTTTCGAACAAAACCTCCGGCACCGTCAAAATCATACTGAACTAATGTTTTACGTGTGTTATGATTGACCCAAATACTGTCTCGTGTTCGATCAAAAGATATTGCTGAATAATCACCAAAACCACCTGTACTTACATCGTATGAAGAAACGCATTCCCACTGTAATGGATATCGGATATCCCATTCCACAATCCTGTGATATTGAGCCGCATTTGAACCACGGTAGCTAGAGAGGATACCAAACGCCCTTTCATCATCAGTGATTGCCCAATCTCTCCAACCATATGACTGCCAAGTCCCTGGTAATGAGGGGATTGTACAAGCCCCCAGGTCTAATGTTGGTCGCACTGGTTGATTATTTGCCCCAATCATTTGGGATGCATTATTTGAATATAGGACCTTCATGCTATTTGACAACACACTTGCATCCCATGTTGAGGCAAATAACATGCCTCTATAATGAAATGAGGCGCCATTGTAAGTAGCCATAGTTCCAGATTGCAATGACCTTTGAGTCGAAAAACGGCTTTCTGAAACATTTGTTGTATGTGGTTGACGTATAGAATAAGTTGCATTATCATACCATGCACTTGAACTAGATGGGTTAGTTTCCATGTCATGCGGAATAAACCATTCAGCACTGTTGGCAAAATCGAGTGTTATCGCGTCGCCACGCTCGTCAGTATCCGTTGAAGTCCCTGATTCCCAATCACTTCGTGTTGAATCAGATACACTATTCCACCCAGTTACAGAAGC
>JASLKH010000076.1 GCA_030747675.1 Candidatus Thalassarchaeaceae archaeon
CATTTTGTGGAAGGTGGAAGCACTAAACCTGGAGGTAACTCTCTGTGCCCCCATTTTTCCGCGAAAGACATGGGGCCATTTCCTAATCTAGCGATTCCATTAGACCATCTAGGCCAGATTGGTTGAGATTGAATAATTTGCAACATTTGGATTTGTAGTTCTTTATCTTCTTGCACTTGATTCCAAATCCGTTCCTCGTCTATGTCCTCAAATTCGTTCAACCAATTCCTCTTTCGAGGAACTAATCGCATAGGAATTTTATTTTCCATCGCCCAAGTCGCGAAGTGTAAATCAACCATTTTTAGTGTACTCATTGAATTTCCGTCTGGGAATCCAAGTGAAGAATGGAATGCAACTGTGCCAGTTCCAAGGATATCTACTTGGATTCTAGATGCGTGTTCTTGAGAGAAAATATGCGATCTTCTTTGATTTTTGTATTGGCTCCATCTGCTTAGTGCTGGCCCAAAGGGAAGTGACGCCCCATGGACTCCAACGATAGATTTCTTACCGTGAATGTTTACTTCATTTACCATTTTTTCTACATAATCTGGGGGGTAGTTAATGTCGTCATCAACAGTTAGAATATAGCCTTCAATTTTTGATAAATGGGCGAATTTCCCATTATCTGCTATATTTTTTGAGGATTGGATTACTTCAAGCCTTGAGTCCTTTGGGAGGCGAGGAGGCCGTCTTTTAGAGTTGACGTGTAGAATGATTTTTCTTATTGGCATCGATTGATTTAGCAAAGTTCGAATTGTATCCCCAACATGTTGGAAACCTCCCGGATAGGTTGCCATAAACGCGAAAATATTGGTATTTTTCTCCTTTTTATTTTCTGAAATTTGAGGGGTGGAAATTGTCATTGCGAACGCTTTACGTATACGCCGTTCTATTTCGGTTGCATTTTCATTAAAGATAGTAGGACTTGGGGGTGAAAATTTCAATTCGCTGCCCTCATCAGACTTATCTTTCTGTAACCTCTTGTGGTATCTCCTATAGTTTGAAACATATTGCAACCTAGTTTCTCCAGGGCCAGTCCAACCGATAGAATTCGCTCCCCCTCCTGTTAGGGATTCGTCATGGTGAAGGGCAACAAGATCAAGATTATGATGTCTCTTGACCCTGTCAGAACCTAGACGAATTCTTAATCTTTCAAAGAGTTCTGAATCAGCAGAGAAACGTGCTCTTCCATCAAACCTAAATCCTGTACGTCTTAACATACTCATTCGCATTATCATTGTTACTAGCGAGAATCTTGATAGGCGCCCTCCATTGAATAGTACGTCTCCGGATTGATTGATTCGGACATATCTACCTAGAGTCACATCAATTCCGTCATCACTCATTATTTTGAGTGATCGTTCAATTCTTTCTGGATGATTCCAATCATCACTATCAGCAAAGGTGACAAATTCTCCACGCGCAACATCTATCCCCCTATTTTTACAAGCATATGTCCCGACATTTTCCTCCATTCGAATTCTGACGATTCTAGAGTCGACCAATAGTTCATCATATAATCTGACATCAGATTCATCTGAAAAATCATCTACGATAATTAATTCAATTTTCTCGTGTGTCTGGTTCAGAATAGATGAGACTGCAAGTGGAAAGGCATCATTCCATTTGTGAACAGTCATTATTACACTGACTAGTGGCCCTTCGGTGTTTTGATTGCCCGTGTGTATGTTTTGAAGTGCAGAAAAATCAAATCCAGAATCACCCCAATCAATTGGCATAATCGACATGCCTGCATCAATTAGTGGTTTATTCCATGCTTCTAATGCTCCTTCATAATCGTTCCACGATCGTCGTAAGGTATAGAGGAGAATAGCCCGTTCAGATGGATCATTGATTTTGTTCGCTACTTCTTCTGCTGCTTCATGGTGTAAATCTGCTGCTAATGCTAATGATTCGTAAATTAGTATAGTGGGGTCATTTCTGAATTTTTCAGTCGTTAAATTAATTTCATCGATTGTTTCCCTCCAATTATTTTCTACATGATATGGTATGCCAATCCGTATTCTCTGTGCTCGTAAATCCATTCCTAGGCGGTTTCGTTTTAATAGATCTTTAGCATAATCAATTTGATTGCTTCGAATTGCAGCAATTGCCACACTTGCGTAATCAATATTGCTCGATCTACTCCTCATTGCAAATACTGTATCTGCAGTTTCTAGAATTAATTCTGAGTTTCCTGTTGCAATTGATGCTTGTAATGCTATGTTTCCACAAACGGCATCTTGTGGATCTAGACGTATACTTTCCATAGCATAAGCATGAGCTAGTATGGGTTCAGCAACCGCTAAAAGGGCTTTACTAACTACTCGTCTAATACGTTGGTCTGCACCTAATGATTTGTGTTCTGCAATCATTTCAAGAAGTTCAACAATTCTGGAATCTCTTCTTGTTGCGATTAAATTTTCTAATGAATCAACAATAGATGAACTAGTTCCAGGTAATCCTCTTGTGAATAATGATTCCAATAATGACCGATCCCCTGAACGAAGTGCGAATTCAATCATCCATGTCTGAATCGAAATTCCAAATTCAATCATATTCAATATTGATTTTCTTCCAACAAATTGACTAGGGTCCCCTCTCCTACCTATTGCTTTAATTGCTTGGTGAATTGTTTCAGAATCACATTCTGCTAGGATTGCTCGGATTGAATCATTCAGTAAAGGGGGCAATGATTCGTTAATACAAATCGATTCTAATGTCGAGATTACTCCATAATTGCGCGTACATTCCACTACAATGTCCTTTGCTTCCTCAATTTCTCCTAATTCTATTCGTTGCATCACCTCAAAGCCAATGTGAGGGCCATGGAATCGTTCAAGAGCTATCTTTGCGACAGGTGATTCCAAATCTTGATTTCGATTAAATTCAGAATTAACCCATTTTTCGATTAACCAATTTGGGTTGTAACGATGAGATATTATTTCCTCTATTGCCTTATTTGTAGAATTTTCTCCGATGAGTTGAAACTTTTTCTCAATCATATTCTTTATTTTGGTATTCTCCCATAATTCTGGATGATTTGCTAGGATTCTACCTACGACATTCCATCTTGCAGAATAGATGGATGATCGAACAGTTTGCCATGCTACATCTCTGTACATTGGCGCATCCATATAGATTTCTTCATAGTGGTGTGATGCCTTTTCCCAAGAACCAGGAGTGGCTTCTAATCTAGCTGTTAATTCCCTATATCGAATATCATTCGGCATTTTTTGAACTAATTTACTGATTCTTTTTCCGGCTAATTTTCTAAATCCTCCTGCATAAAATAATCGAGTAATCCAATCTACTTGGGGAACTGATTTACTTTCATTATCAGTTCGAAATGATTTCGAAAGATGCCAGATATTCAGATCAGGTTCGTTAATCAGTAATTTCTTTTTAGCATTGAGTGTACCAATCATTTCAGAAATTAGATTTTCAGATTTATCGTTTCGATTTGAAATAATTAAGATATCCGTAGTCATTTGTTTTAGAAATTTATGTTCGAGGAATGAATCTGGTCTAAGATTGCCTTCTACATCATGAAGGATGATTAGTTCAACTTGCTTTGGCAATCGTTCCTTTTCAGGGAACCAAAACCAAGTTCCTTTTTCTGTATCTTTAACTGGCGTACTGAGGATTATATTTGGATCTATATCCCATCTGCGAGCCACTTTCCTTCTCTCAATAACTAGGAGTTCGTAATTTTCTGAAATTTTCTTAGTTAATGGGCTAATTCCGATTTCAATAATTCTAGAACCTGCGGGGTACATCCCTCGAATCCGATGAAGTGAACGGTCAACTTGCTCCCAAGTCATTGATTGCCGCGGCATTGCTTAACCCCCCTAGTCTATACAGTAACTCAAATTGTTTTCCCGTGGTATCATATGGTCTTAGGGCTTCGGTAGGATATGGTGCCCAGAGGCTCTTCCGTGCTATTGGAGGGAGGAAGCGGAAATTGGCATTGGTCGTTTTCAGGTAGAACTGTTTGGTTTCATTCTGAAGCCGGAGATTGTTGGTGGAAAATGCCTAGGGATTTTAAACCGGAAAAAACTCATACTGACCTATTTAGAGTTGCAACATATACACTTCTTTCTCCTTGGGTCAAGGGAATATTAGACGACTGGGAACCAACTCGTCCGCACGGTAGATTTCCCGGTCTTTCTTTTTCAGGTGGAATTGATTCTACAGCATGTTATGTTCTAATGCCTAAAGAAACGGTTCTAGTTCATCATAGGCGGTCTTTCAAATCGTTGTTGAAGCATGATGGTGCTGATCGTTTGTTCAAACATATTCGTCGAAATGATGGGCGCCTCGTTCACAGCATACCTTCCAACCATGAGAGAATACGCACTCATTGGGATAAACCAAATGGATTCTCTACAGATTTGGCTGCTGCAGTCCATCTAATCTTACTAGCCGATTATTTTGATTTGAAAGGTATTGCATTAGGGATGCCAATTGATAATACATATCTTTGGCATGGGTATCGTAAGCGAGATTTCGGAGAAACAGGATGGTGGAAGAAATGGGCTCCCCTTTTATCGAGTATTGGGCTTGATCTTATTTTACCCATAGCAGGTGTTTCCGAGGCGACTGCAGTCCATATTGTACAAGAATCAGGGTTAGGTGGAGTTGTAAGTTCATGCCTACGGGCCAAACATCCAGGATGTGGGCGTTGTTGGAAATGTTTTCACAAAAATGGAATGTTGGGACACCCGTATGATATTAATGCGAACGAGATTCAGACATTTCTAAATCAACGCCCTGTCCGCACATCAACTCATGCCTTGTGGTGGGTCAACGAACAGAATCATTGGGATCAAGTTCCAGATTTAGAATATCTAAAAGATGTTGATTTTAGTTGGTGGACTAAACATTATGCCCGCTCTTTTGAATTACTTCCAGAGTGGATTAGGCAAGGAATTCAAGAATCAATTGAGGGATATACTGAACCAATTCAAGATGATTCTGCTTTCCATACTTGGAATTTATTCCCCGATGCTCCATAATCAAGGATAACCTACACCAGCAGTTATCCAACCAGCGTTTCGTAGATCATTCATATTCACAACTCTTCTCCCATCATAGAACAATCCTAGTTCTGAAGTATCTCGTAGTTCCTTCCAATCAATTTCTAGGACTACTTGATGAGCAGTACAGAGGACAACCACATCTGCGCTTACATCAATAGGCGATTCTACCCATATTACAGGGGCATCTTGTAGTTCATCTTTCTGAATGAATGGATCCCACACATAGACCTTGCTCCCTGCTTCAATTAGTGCAGATGCTAGAGGTTCTGAAGGTGTTTCTCGAACATCTGCAATTCCAGGTTTGTATGACCAACCCAGAAGTAGAATCTTGAGGTTATTTGGAGTCCTGCCAAGTTTTGCAGCATTATTTAATATTCGAGTGGCGACTTGTTTGGGCATGTTTGCATTGACAGAACGAGCCGACGAAATTAGGTCAACAGGAGCACCTGCAGCGGTAGCTTTCTGGATTAGATAATACGGATCAACTGGGATACAATGCCCCCCTACTCCTATTCCAGGAGTATATCGATGAAAATTCCATTTGGTTGCAGCGGCGCTCAATACTTCTTCTACATCAATTCCTATTTCTGGGAAGATTAGTGCCAACTCGTTTACTAGAGCAATATTGAGGTCACGTTGTACATTTTCTACGACCTTTGCTGCTTCTGCAACTTCAATTGATGAAACTGGATGAACTTCTCCAGTGGTTAAGGTCGAGTAAAGGTCTGCTAAAGCGGCGCAAACCCCTGAGTCATTTGCTCCTACTACTCTCGGAACTTGTCTAACACCATGCTCTGGGTCACCAGGGACGAATCGCTCAGGACAATAAGCAAGGTCTACATCTCTCCCTTCTTCTAACTCATATTTTTCTAGAAGGGGTCCCCAAATTTCTCTAGTTACTCCAGGGTATACCGTGGATTCGAGTACAACAACTGGTCGTTTTTCCCGAGTAATATTCTCAAATATGGATACTCCAGCAGACTTCACGAATCTTAAATCAGGTCTATGATCATCTAAAACTGGAGTTGGAACTGTTACAATTACTACATCACAAAATGGAACAGCTTCACTGGGATTCAGGGTTATATTCCATTTTTCATCCGTAGGTATTGCACCATCAAAAGCAGGGTCATCTCCAGGATTTTCACCTCTTTTTAATGAATTAATTACTCGTTCTGAAATATCAAGTCCGATTACATTGAATCCTGCATCATGGAACCCAAGAGCGGTAGGTAAACCCACATAACCGAGACCCACAATTCCAATGGTGAGGTCTCGACTTTCGACTCGATTTCTCGTAATCATATCTCTCACTCCCACTTCTAGGTTCAAGAACCGTTCCCAATGTTTTCGTATGCAGATGTCAATCTTTTTGCTTCTCCTGACCAGTCACGTTCAAGATTAACTGTAGTTTTTTCTGTTTTGATTTGAAGAAGTGCTGTTTGAAGAGAATCAATGTCTGATGGGTCCACAGGAATCCCAATCCTTTCAGCGGTTGCAATATCACTCATTAAGCAACCAGAGTTAACTATTGATGGCCTACCATGCATTGCTGCATCAAACATTTTTGTAGGAAGTGCTCCATCCAGTATATTCCCCCTTTCAGTTGGATATAATGCGTACATTACACTCATTTTACTGATTATATCGGCTAACTCATTCCTCCTATATTCTTTGATTCGTTCTACATTAATTGATGAAGAATTCAATAATTCGTCTACTTGGGAATCTGCGGTCCCATACCCTGCAATAATGAGTTTAGGTTTGTTTTCCTCTGGCCACTTTTCTACTGCTTTAATCAGAGTATGAAACATTTGTTTTTCACGTATCTTTCCTGCGTACCCTATTGTAAATTCTCTTGGTAAAAGGCTATTTGAATTTGAGTCAATAGGCCGATTCTCGACTACTACAACATTTGCCCCCTCCGCTCTCTTTTTCACCCATTCTCGAAATCCGGGATGAGACGTTCTAGATACTGCACCTGAACTTGTAATGATCATGTCGCAACTTCTGATTCTTTTAGCTAAACGAACCTCGATACCCATAGCTATTAATCGCCTTACAATTGAGTATGGTTTAGCCATTCTAGCCCAAGTATGTGCCAAATCATGCATGTCGAAAACTAGGGTTGTACCCTTTTTTCGTTTCAATGATAACCCCACTGCAAGAGTATCTGCATCATGGCAGTGAATTATATCAGGCAATGACTCCAGAAGATTCCTCAATACTTTTTTTCGAAATTTCCTTAGACCCACTAAGACTTTTGCACCAGTGATTAATGACGGCGCACCAGATGGTGTTAAACCAACTCGATATCTCTTAATTTGTACTCCCTCAACCTTTGATAATTTGTCTTTGTTTTCTTCCCGATCAAAGGCATGTATTGTTACTTCGTAACCTGCATCTACCAATGCTATCGCTTCTTTCTCGACCCTTGGATCCGGGTCACAATGATTGCTAACTATCATTGCCACTTGGGGCATGTTATTCCTCCTCTGTGAGGATTCTTTGATACGAAGAAATTGCCCTTTCAACACCTTCTCCGGATGTGTGGATTAGGCCTTCATGTATGCAAATCGCTCGATTACAGAAGTTTTTCACGGTCCCCATATTATGGCTGACGATAACTACTGTGGTGTCTCCACTAACCATTTCTTTAATTCGTTCTTTGCATTTCTTTTGGAAGGCAGCATCGCCTACTGCCATCACTTCATCGATAAGT
>JASLKH010000077.1 GCA_030747675.1 Candidatus Thalassarchaeaceae archaeon
TTTTCTTGGGGGACAAAAGAGGAATATCCAAAGATATTCCTAATGAACATCATTGGTGGCACCATAGGTGGGATTCTTCTGATTACAATTCCCTTCATTTGGTGAGGCTTAATTGTAAACAAGTGGTAAGAAAGCATTCGCAGCCTTTTCACAAGCGTTGGCTACATCATCTAACCTTTGTAAAACTCGATACATGTGCATAGCTGCAAGAGGATGGTCATCTCCTTCACTAAACACATGGGTGGCAGCAAGAACTTCATCTTCATCCGCCTTGTGTTCAAGTAAATTGACTTCGCGAATAAGTTGGCGTAAGGCACCACCTTCCTTCTTTCCGAATCCTGATAGGGCCAAATTTTGTAGCATTTCAACTGTGTCTTCATATTTCGAAACTGTTGAAGATACTGTCTCAGCCATTACAAGCAAAAGTTTGCGTGCTTCTTCGTTCTCATACAATGGACGGAAAGATAGTTGCTCGGCAACATTTTGAGCATAATCTGCAATTCGATCCTGTCGAGTGACCATGTGAAGGAATGTAGTTTTGTTAACAGCTAAGCGTACACCTGTGCCAAGCATATCTCGAATTTCAGCTTTGATTTCATCTGCCACAAGTTCGGCATCTTGAGTGGCTTTTATTGATTCAGTAGCATCATTACCAGATACTGTATCATTGACTGCTTGAAGCATGTGATTTACTGTCTTTTCAACTGCAACTGCATGCTCATGGAATACTTTGAAGACTGACCTAGGTGTTCCAGATGTTGTATCTCCGTCCGGCATTTCAGACACTACAATAGGAACTGTTTCCTTCTCTTTCAACTCTGCTCTAGTCATGACATAAATGACTAATACAACAGATATCACTGATACAATGAGGACGTTAATCGGATTCTGAGCAAATAGGACAAAGAAAACAACTGCCCCTAAGCCCGCCACTGGGAGGCTAGCCACCCATGAAGCCGCACTCTTAGCGAATACACGGAAGTCAACTGCAGATGCTCCACCCGCTAGGCCTACACCTACGACGGCACCTACCAATGTATGAGTCGTTGAGATTGGTACTGCGAGGAAGGGCATGGAAAATATGAGAACTGTTGTGGCTGCTCCGAATTCTGCTGCAAAACCACGAGAAGGAGTGATATGGGTGATTTTCTTACCAATCGTATCCATTACCTTGTAGCCCCATGTCGCAACACCGACTGTGATTCCTGCACCACCAAGCAGCAAGAGTCCTATGGGGACTTCGGCACTGGCGGCCAAGGTCCCATCTTGGGCGATTTGGTAAATTGCAGCCATCGGTCCGATTGCGTTGGCGACATCATTGGCACCGTGAGCGAATGCAACATAGCAAGCGGTGATAATCTGTAACCAAACGAATACGCGCTCAACACCAGCATATCCATCTTCTTTGAATTCATAGCGTCTCAATACCAAATACATAGCAATGCTAGCAAAAGCTCCGATTGCCATTGCGACAAGGAAAGAATTCAATGGAATCCAAGCGCCATCAGACATTGGATTGAAAGTAGTACCTGCATCAGCAGGTAACCAATTTGCTTTGTTGATGACACCTTGGGAATCTAGATTCTTGTAGAAGCCCTTCAACGCTTTGAACTGTAATGCCAAGCCAAGAACGAAAAATGTAGGAAAAGCAAGTATTGGTGCCACCACCCTAGTACGATCAACTGGATTATCATGTTCCATTATCACTTTCTTAATGACCCAAAATGAAAGGAATGCGAGAATACCACCTAGAAGTGGCGAAGCCACCCAAGATAGAACAATCTCAAGCACCTTACCCCAGTTGACTGCAGATGGTTGGATCCACAATCCCATACCAATGACACCTCCTACGATTGAGTGAGTTGTCGAAACTGGTAAACCCCACTTGGTGGCCACGGTTAGCCAGATTGCAGCAGCAAGCAATGCGGCCATGAATCCAAACATCAGTTTGTCCGACAACTCCGCAGAGATTTCCTCATCACCAAAATCAAGGACACCTTTTCGAATCGTATCTGTGACGTGACTACCAAAGAGTACTGCACCAAGAAACTCAAAGACTGCTGCGACAATGATTGCGCGACGAAGAGTGAGAGCACCTGAACCAACACTAGTGCCCATTGCATTAGCAACGTCATTCGCGCCAATATTCCATGCCATGTAAGCAGCAATTAGAATCGCAAGGACAACAATCAGTGTAAACATGCCCTTCTCGCGCCGTTCACAGTATATTACAAGGAACCAATGTAATCTATATAGTTATATTTAGATTATATCAGCACCACCTATGGTCAAAGGCCCTGGTGAACTAGATGTCCGGAAATTACAGGTCACAGGGGGAGCCACCTATACACTCAGCCTGCCAAAGGAATGGGTGAAAATTAACGGCCTTGGGGCTAGAGATCCTATTCAAGTCGATTGGCGGCCTTCTGGAGCTCTTCGAATTACTGCATTAGAATCAGTTAGAGAAGTTCGGCGAATAGCAATTAGCACAAATCGAATCCCTGTCGATGCGATTCTAGATCATCTCATGGGAGCATATCTTGCAGGGACCGATCGTATCAATATTCATCACGAAGCAAATGAAGTTAGAGAAATTAAAAAAATTATTCGGGATTTTCAACGTTTCACACGTGGCTTTGAAGTTGAAGATGAATCTGATTCACAACATACTCTCATCTGTTTATTGAATGCTAGTGAGATGCCACTTCGAAGCAGTTTGAACCAAATGTTCCTGCGACTAAATTCAATCGTCCGTGACGTACTAGATGTTCTATGTGGTGGTGACATTCAACTTATTTCTGACTACGAGGAACGTGAACGTGAAATCGATAGTCAACATTTCCTAATTGAGCGCCAAGCAGGGATTATCCTTGACTCATACAAAGTTGCTGAATCACTAGGAATGACACGGCGGCAAGCTGTTGAACATGCGAATCTTGCGCGATGTCTTGAAAGAATGGCAGATCATGCATTCCAATTGGCAGATATGGCGACAAAATTTGGTGGTGTTCTTTCATTTAATTCGGAAAATTTACCACTCAATCAAATTCCGATTTGGCAAGAAGCAATCAGGGGTTTGATGATTAATATGCGAACTAAAGATGCGAGAGAAATTGAAACTGCCCGAAATGCACTAAAATCTGCCCAATTATCTCTCAAAGGACATGAGGAGGGTCTTTGGTCCGGCAAACGTGAAGCGAAAAAGGTGCTACTAGAAGACCATATTTCTGAATCCATACGCCGCATGTGTGCATACGCAAGAGACTTTGGAGAGACATTGCTCAACATGATTGCGCACGAAGAAACAATCACAACTCGAGAACAAGATTAGATGATTTTCGCCATCAAATCTGGTTGTGTGAGATATATTGTGAGCATGAAGCCTGCAAACATCATCATCCATGAACCAATTAATTTGATTGTTCCTGTGGCTCGTCGCAAGAAATCAATGGCAACTTGTCGACCTAGTCCTACAATGCCAGTCACTAGAATCATCAATACCAGAAGCCCAACCATTAAGGAACCCAACCCGTAGGTCACAGCCCCTGTACCAATTGTTGAAAGATATACTACGAATGGTAAAACGGCGGCTGCTGTGCAATCGACAGAAGCTGCAGCGTACCCAATCCCATACAAGTACATATTTCGCCGAGGTGTGAATCTCTCATCTGCTTCAGTAGTGGACCAACGATCTATCCATTTCTGAATGAAGCCCATCAAATGTGCTGTCCCACCCATTAGCATGAATGATCCTAAAACAAAGAGTAAGATTGCAATTCCTAGTGCCAAATAATGGACCAAACCACTACTTGCAAACGCTTTACCCATTGCCATTGCAATCAATCCAATGAATATGAAAAATGTCCACATCCCTAAGCCTGAAAGGGAACCAATTACAAATGAATTTGGCATCCTACCGCTTAATTTACCTGATTCAATTAACTCGTCCTCACGTGCACCAAGTGAAAGGTAGTAAGAAATGAAGCCTGGTAACACTGGGAAAGCACAGGGGGAGAAATAAACTAGAATTGAAAGCATGAGGCCGAGGAAAATAATTCCCATCATGCTAGTATCCTCTTCCGCTAGACCGAATTCCCTCAACTCTTCAATTTCATCTTGAGTACCATTGAGAGCAGTTTCTACTGCGGAATCAAATGATTTCCAATTATCCGTCGGCGTACCTGTACTCTCTTTAGCTACTATCCAACCCTCGTGGTCGATGACCATTACAACTGGTATTTGCCCAGTACCTTTTGGTGTAAAAAGACGCACTGGGTCTGCACGTTCATCTGTTGTTACATTGACAATAGCTGCAGTATCACTACCAAATCCTGTAGGATAGTGTGGAACATGATAAACACCATCACTTTCATTCAGATAAGATATACTCTCATAATACCAAGCACCGTAAGCGATGATAACTAATTCTCTCCCAGATTCATTGGCCTTTTCGTCCCAATATCCCATTTCATCCTCAAGATGCCCTTGTACATAGTGACAACTACCACAATCACGAGCCATCATGTCGAATATGACCACCTTTCCTCGATGCTCACTCAACTGAAACCAACCGGTTTCATTTGTGATATCTGATTCAACACCCGTTCGATTCAATGTTTCAAAAACTACATCGGGAACCTGTTCAGGTTCGCCGGCTTCGTTCAGTAGTGCTGTTGAAAAACCGAATACTGAAAGACCAGCCCAGGCAATAAAAGTGAACATTACGACTGAAATGCAAAAAGCAATCCAAGTTTGTTTTTCAGAGAATACTCCCACATCACAACCAGTACGCTGCTGAATGCGATATCGTAGGGAAGGTTTCCATTCTTCGACTACCGGTGCCCCTTCTTTATTCTCAACTATTGTTTCAACTAAATCTGGCTCTCCAGGATCTCCAACTGCGGTGAACATCCCTTCTTCAACGTCCTCAGAAATTTGGCTCACCATCTATTGGGGGGCAAAGGATACACTTCAACGTCGTGCTGATACACCCAGTGACACAATTCATTCATTTTCCAAAATAGAAGAGGTCCCAAAACGAAACATTTCTGGATGAATGAAACCTTCACCCAAAGCAATTCGGACTATGTCGAGATAGCCTTCGGCTTGACCTGATTCACGAATCCCACCTGAGAGTTTTAGCCCTCGTATCTTTCCACTGTTTTCATGACTCCATTCAGAAATTAATTCTGCAAGAGATCGTGCCACTAAAGGCGTACACCCTCCACGCCTACCTGTACATGTTTTGACGAAATCTGCACCGAACTCTATAGCCAACTTTGCCCCCAATTCAATGTAATATAAATCCAATTCTGGTGTTTCTAAAATGACTTTCAATATCTTACCTTCAGAAGCACGCCGTATTTGCGACAAATCAGTAGCAACCTTGTCACGATCACCTTCCATCAATGCATTGAAATCAATGACAATATCAATTTCATCTGCACCATCTTCAATCGCTTGTTTTACTTCATCAATTCTCTCATACAAGGGGCCATCACCATTAGGGAAACCACCAGCAGCACATGCAATGACTCCATCATAGAATTCTTTAGCTATCAATACGTGCTCAGGTAGGACACAAATAGCTGCGAAGTTGTGCGCATTCGCCTCTTCCAAAAAAGATTCAATGTCACCTTTTGGATCCAACATAGTGTAATCACACAACTCAACCAGACTTCGTGACACAATATCGGTGCAGCAGCACTGTAAGATAGTCCCTTTGGAAAGATGTTGACAATTTTGTCTGACGTCTTCGAGCCACAGCCATCAAAGACCGACGCGAGTCTCCTGTGGGCGTGAAAGCAGGTCGTGTTCACAATTTCGGGGCTGGCCCTGCTGTGTTACCAATAGAAGTTGTAGAAGAGGTTCAAATGGCTCTCCCAAACCTCATGGATTCAGGATTTGGATTATGTGAAATTAGTCATCGGAGTGCAATATTTCAGGATGTTGTAGATAGTGCCATGGGCCGTGTTAGAAGAGTACTATCTGTACCTGATGATTACACCGTCCTTTTTCTCCAAGGAGGGGCATCACTGCAATTTTACATGACGGCATTGAATATTCTCAGAACCGGTGAAATGGCAGACTACATCATTACTGGAGGGTGGTCGAAAAAAGCACTTGCAGAAGCCAACCGTGTCGGCGATGCTCAAGCCTGCTGGGACGGGTCAAATAGTGGATTTAAATCAGTACCAAATAAAGGAGAATACGAATTACGTGAACAATCAATTTATCTCCACTATACATCGAATAATACACTCTATGGGACACAATTCCACGAACCTCCCTCATCAGGAGGGAAACCCCTAATTCTTGATGCAAGTTCAGATATTGCTGGTGTCCCAATCAATGTTTCTTCACATGATATTATCTACGCAGGTGCACAGAAAAACTTGGGACCAAGTGGGGTGACCCTGGTTATTCTTTCACCGTGGGCGATGTCTAGAGTGCAAGAGGGCATTCCTACGATGCTAGATTATTCTGTACATGCTTCCAAGGGATCACTATTCAATACACCAAACACATTTGGCATCTTTGTACTGGATTGTGTATTCAAATGGCTGGAAAAAAATGGTGGCCTAGATGGGGCTATATCCAGAAATCGTGCTAAATCTAATCTACTTTACAAGGAATTAGATCGATGTCAATTTTGGAAACCACATGCTGACATCGATTCCAGATCCGTGATGAATGTCACATGGAGACTCTCTAATCCAAAACTTGAACCTCTATTTTTGGAAGAAGCAAAAGTTGCAGGGTTGGGTGGACTGAAAGGACACCGTAGTGTTGGTGGAATCAGGGCAAGTTTGTACAATGGCTGTTCAATGGAAAGTGTACAGATACTCGTCAATTTCATGCAAGATTTCGAATCGCGCTATAATTGAGTGCGAGGGATGAAAGCAGAAAGACTGTTCGCGAGTTCATGGTGGTCGTCGGTATCGCAATGTTGCAAGGCGCCCGCCATGCTCATGTCAATGCGTTGGAAAATGCCGCAAATGAACTAGGGATCAATATACAAATTGTCCAATTAAGAACAAAACTAGACTTTGATTCGAACCAAATAGATGCATTGATGCTACCAGGGGGGGAAAGTACTGTGATGCGATTAACTGGTAATAATGAGGCAAGTGAACTATTGCCTTCCATGTTTAACTGGTTGCGAGAAGACCCTGTAAGACCTGTACTCGCAACATGCGCAGGTGCAATTTTATTAGTAGACCCTCAAGATGGAGGTGAGGCCTTAATTGATGCTGAAATTGACCGTAATGCCTACGGTGGGCAAATTGATTCATTTGAAGCGTCGCTCGATTGTGGATTTCCTGGGATTTTCATTCGTGCACCGCGCTTTGGTGAAGTTCGTGATTCCATTGAATGTACACTCAATGGTGAAGTTGTTGGAGTTCGTAGGATAAATCGCATCGCCTTGACATTTCATCCTGAATTAAGTGATAACTCAAAATATCATCGGATGCTACTGGAGGCTTGTATATGATTGAATTACCATCTATCGACGAGGCTGAGGGTTGTATTCAATGTCAGATGGGGAGCAAACTGGTTCTGTTTATCACAGGTCACTGTCATTGGATGTGCGATTATTGTCCATTGTCAGAGAATCGACGTGAAATCGATTTCATGTATGCCAACGAACGACGAGTCGACATAGGTGATTGGGAAGCAGTTCTTGAAGAAGGGCGGGCAATGAATGCAACGGGGACCGGTATAACAGGAGGAGATCCCATGATGGCTGCTGAACGTAGTATCGAAGCTTGTCATGTTCTCAAAGAAGAGTTTGGGCCAAGTCATCATATCCACTTGTACACAAGTATCCCTTTCAAACCTGAAGTAGCTCAGCAATTGGCAGATGCTGGTCTAGACGAAATACGCTTTCATCTCTTAAATTTAGAATATGGACGATATGTGCAAACTATGCAAGCCTGCCGTGATGCAGGATTATTTGTAGGGATTGAAATTCCATGTGAGCCTGACCATGCAGAAAGGTTACATGAATTAATTGAGGAAATGCGAGGAGGACCTGCATTGTTCATGAACCTAAATGAATTGGAGATTACTGTAGGTAATTTTGAGAATATGGAAATTCGGGGATTCAATCTTTCAAGCGAGATTACCGCAGGAGCAGAAGGGTCTTCGGAACTTGCCAAAGAATTGCATTCTAAGATAACTCCAGAGCATGGCTTTATGATCAAATATTGCACTGCATCGTACAAAGACTCTGGTCAATTACGTAGAAGATTTCTACGCAGAGGGGAACATACAATTTCTCCACATGAACAACTTACTGAAGATGGTACAATCATATTTGGTAGTATCTGGTGTGAGCCAGAAGATTCAGATAATTGGATTGCGGAAATACAAGAACAAACGGCAATTCCAAAGCAATTCTTGTTCTACGATGCTTCAACAAATCGCTTGGAAATACCACTCCTATTGGCTGAAGAAATTGCCGGATTTATTGAAGCACCTGTTGCAATGGTAGAGATACACCCCACTCATGAACGCTTGGAAGTAGGCTTAGTGTGGTTGAATGATATTCGACCATGATAGATATTCGTCGGATTCAAGAACGGTAGCCCCCCCGCATGGACCAATGTCCAAGGAGGATGGCCCTGAAGAGGTCGCTGAAGAAATACCCACTGAGGATGAAGTGGTTGAACCTACAATTGAGGAAAAACTTGCTGAAGCGATAGAAAGGGCGGAAAAGGCGGAAGCAGAAATTGGATACAGGGACGCCGATTTGATTAATCTTCGAAAACGTCACTCCATGGAGCGAAGTGAGGCAATGAAATTCGCAGGCTTTAACTTATCATCACGTATTCTTCCAGTTTTGGATGGTCTAGACCGTGCACTTTTGGGAGCTGAAGATGGAGCATTCAAAGAGGGAATTCAGATGATTAGAGAGAATATGGTCGAGGCCCTTTCTGCTGAAGGAATTTCTTGCATTGAAGTAGAAGGTCTTTTTGACCCGAAAATTATGGAAGCAATCACAACAATGCCCGCTTCAGAAAATCATCCTGAAGGGACTGTAATTGACATTCTTGAAACCGGTTGGATGTACAAAGATCGTGTCCTTAGGCCTGCTCGAGTTGTAGTTGCCAAGGAGTGATTTTTTGCGAAGAGAATATTTTCTCATACCTGTCGCTATATGGCTAGTATCAATATTTCTAATACAGATTCTGGGGGCTATTTATGCACCAGATTCATCTGTAATTCCTGATGAATGCCCCAAAAATTCGGGTAATTGCGAGCGAGAATTATTATTTTACAGTGGGTCTCCGGAATCGGTTCACTCAGCAGCATTGGAATGGGTAGATGCACAAACGATGGCAAGTATAATTGATTCAAATAATACAGAATCACACACCGTTTTCAGAACAAGTTGGCTAATGTTTCCAGATGATTTCTACCTTACGTCTAAATGCACACAAAGTGGGACTTCATTACAAATTCATTCAGAATCTAGGCTGGGTCTATCTGATCTTGGAGTAAATAGCAATCGAATTGATGAATTAGTAGAATATCTAGATAATATCGAATTTGAACCACACATCTGCTCTAGTTAACCAACAGGTTCTCCGCCTGTACCCATATGGAACAAACGACGCTGCCAACCATTTTCGATGATTAGACGAGCAACTGGTTCTGGCATGTTCACTCCAAGAGCCGCAATAGCTGCTTCTTCTTCTACAACTGTAGATAGCATTTGCATGGTTGTCCTAATGCGCCATCCCTGCCAATCTTCCCTATTTACTAAATTACTCTCGATTACAAACCAGCCTGCTTCTCTATAGAGTGAAGATGTGGCCTCGTCGGTAGTCAATATTACACCCGCAGGGCCATGGAATTTCTCAGCATGACGAACATAATTAGGAGGATCTCCCAAATCGGGGACGTGGACTATTTCTGCATTTATTCCATCTAACCAAGTCGTAATCATTTGCTCTCGTTCTTCTGCACTCCAAGGGTTTTCCAAGGATTCCTCGGCTTGTGATGAACCAATGCAGATGCGCAAAGGCAGTTCAGTATCACCAACTCCCAAATAAGAAATTGCGGCATTGACCATTGCTGCGTGTCCATTATGAAATGGCTGAAAGCGACCCAATACAATCATTGCTTCTTCCAAATTCAAGCCTCCGGTAGCCCATTTTCAAGTATATATCCAAGATTCCATTTCCCTTGACCCCAACTTGTTGCTTCGGTCCAATCTCGCCCCACCATGAGATGTAATTCAGGTAAATTAGCACTTTGTAAAGTGCGATGTAGACGGTCTGATGACGTCTGGTGAGCTTCCATTGTTGGTAAAATCCTAGGGTCTTGTTTCGGATCCATAGTTTCACCCAAGTCCTCTCTTGTTCTAATCCATTGCATCACAACTGATTCGGTATATGTTTCAATATCAACACATTCTACCAAATTTGATGCTTCCAGCCATGTTTTATCCGAATATAAATCATCAATGTCTTCGATTTTTCGATTTAATAAAACATCGAGATAGAGCATCATTCGACCCTCCCAGCAACGAAATGATCCAGGACTTGCAAATTCAGACAATAACCTCAACCCTTCAGACGCATCTGCGAGAGTAATATTTGATTTGCAAAGGTCATTCAAAAACCCTGAATTAGTCCAAACAATCGATTGTTTTTCAAACCAATCGAGAAAATCGCCTTCGGCGTCGATATCAAATACACGCTCTAAAGTTTGTATTTCTTCAGGCCTCTTGACTCTCAATTCACCATTGGAAAGTGCCTCAGTTAATCGATTAGAAGGTATCGAACATAGACCACGAAAAATAGCCGTGTCGATGAGTCGAGCCACTAAATCAACAGAAGCCACGATACGTTGTAGTGACGACCATCCATCAATGCTCGCACCATCCAATATCAACTTAGGAGGCGTTGTAAAGCTGTGTAGCAAGCCGTCAATAGTCCGTATTAGCACATCGAATTGAAGAACCTAAGTCTGGCCCATAGGGCCGGGCGAGCCGTGAGGAGGTGGAATTATGGCGACAATCAAAGAGCAAATTGCTGAAATTCAAGCGGAAATCGATAAGACTCAAAAAAATAAAGCCACGATGCACCATATTGGTAAATTGAAGGCCAAGATTGCGGCTCTAAAAAGAAAAATTGAGGCGAGTCAGGCGCATGCAAGAAGTAGCGGGCCCGCATCTGGTTTCGAAGTGAAGAAATCTGGTGATGCAAGTGTTGCGCTTGTCGGTTTTCCATCTGTAGGTAAATCCACTTTAATTGCGCGATTGACGGGGCAAGATTCTGAAACCGGTGCTTATGCATTCACAACACTAACCTGTATCCCAGGGTTAATGGAACACCGGGGGGCGAAAATCCAGATTCTAGATTTGCCAGGGCTCATACCTGGAGCTGCTGAAGGAAAAGGTAGAGGCAAGGAGATTCTAGGAGTCATAAGATCTTGCGACATGGTTCTGTATGTTGTTGATCCATTCCAAGAATCTCATTTCAATGTCCTCCATCGTGAACTAGAAATTAGTGGGATGAGATTGAACGAGGAAAAACCACCCGTGTTTGTCAAAAGAACCGACAGAGGAGGAATTATCGTTCGCAGTACTTGTGAACAAACTCACCTCAATGAAGAAGAAGTTCAAGATATTGTTCGCTCATATGGAATTGTGAGTGGGCACGTAACTATGCGAATTGATACGACCGCTGATCACATTGTTGATGCGATGGCGGCGAACCGTATTTATTCGAAAGCAGTTGTAGTTGTGAACAAGATGGATATTGCAAGTAAGGAAGACCTTACTAGAACGACTGATATGCTTCCGGAAGGTTGGCCAGTGATGCCAATCTCCGCTTACACGGGCATGGGAGTGGAGAAAATGAAGGATTTCATTTATGACAATTTAGGATTCATGTCAATATATCTGAAACCCCAAGGTCAAGAAGCGGATTTGGTTGAGCCTTTGATTGTAAAAGATACTTCAACCGTCGAAGACGTGTGCAATACTCTCCACAGGGATTTTGTTCGGAATTTTAGATATGCTAGAGTGCTTGGACCCTCCGCTAAATTCGACTGGCAGCGAATAGGATTGGGTCATCGATTGAAAGATGGGGATTTGATTTCAATCATCATCAAACGCTGATGTTACTTAACATCTCTAAAGGAGATGTTGATAGGTACGAGTGCTATCCCAGTGCCCCGGGTGTGCAACATGGAGCGATATTATCCACGTGCTGGTTTGGCATGCGCCCTCTTTGCATTGGCCTTATGGTGTGTGTTCCTCTTCAATGGAGTATTGGGATTTTTCCCATCGATAATATTTGCAGATGGAGGTATTGGTTCAAAATTTCATTTTTGGTTTTTCATTGAAGATCGGTTGCTAGGAGGGTCTGCAAACTCAGTTTGGTCGGAAGCGGGTGTTATGACTGGGCAGGAGTGGTTTATGCTCAGCCTAGCAATACCATTGAGTGGGGGGGCATTATTCTGTCTTCGGCACCGACCTGAGTTTGGGAATATCGATTCTGGTGACCTAATGAATGAACGTGAGCAATTGGAAATGTCGACCTCGTCATCAAACACTTCAGGCACTGGAAATGCAAACACTGCAGCTATTATCGATTCCGTGATTTCAAAAGAAGGCGCGGTTGATGAAAGCACTGTTGCCGCAGCACTTGGTGAGATGGGAGAAATGGCCGCTGCTTATGCTGCAGAGATGAAAGTGGATGAACTCGATGAATCGGAGGATCCTATCTTAGATAGTCGATTTACCACAGTTGTTGATGATGGAAATTCAATGGAAATTGCATCTGCGGCTGCCAGCGAAAAAACACCAATAATTCCAATTGTTGAAAATAACGTTCAATCAAAAATCATCTCTGAAGAAGAAATTGCAGATGATCCATTCGATGATTGGCCAGTAATTGAAACCGTTATCACAAGTAAGTCCAAAGATAAAGACGAGGGTGAGAAGGAGGTAGAAGATGCTGCGAAGAAAAGTGTATTACCTTCTTTATCTGAAATCACTGATAAAATCTCAGCAGGGTCAGTGAAAGCAGTAGAGGTGTCAACATCTGCTGTGCATAGTATGGCATCAATGGCAGCGAAGGTCAAAAACAAGATTGTCGGGTCATCGAGAAAGCCAAAGTCAACTGTGATGCCTGTACGACCTGAGAACCTTCCTCCAATGGCTGAATGGGATGAAAATGAGGGAGAATGGGTCCTTTTTGGGCGCCCAATTAGAATTGCTCCTAAAATCGAACCTGTGCAATCAAAGCCAGATTGGGTCACTGAATCTGAAGATTTTGAATCAGATATTATTCAAGAACAGTTGCCATTACTTCAGGCTAAACCAATATCTAATCAAACAAATAAGGGAACACCTGCGCCCGAAGAAAATTTGCAAAAGAGGAACGTTCCCAAAATTCCAAAATTGTTCTGAGACACGCTGAGGCGTTCCAATGGTAGATTCAATTGATTTCGAAGACTTGCTTGATGCACCAAGAATGCGTGTTTTCCGAGTATTTGGAGCTCATTTACGGATGCGTGCAAGGTTGCTTGCATCTCTATTTGTGTTCGGTTTGATTGTGGGTTATCCTCTTGCTGGAGAATTGATTGATTGGTTATTGGTTCAACCTAAACTAATTCCAGATGATGCATCAATAGTAACACTTCAACCACTTGAATTAGTACTATTGCGATTGCAACTTGCTGGGTACCTCTCAATTGGATTGGTAGTCGTCGCGTTAATTTTTGATGCTGCAAGATATGCAGGTAAAAATGAACATGTCTCTGAATTTCTATCTGAAGCCGAATTGCCAGAAATTCCCTCAGGGGCATTTTTCCGTGGTTTTATTGCAGTAATTAGTGCGATCACTTTGGCCATATTTGGATTAATTTATGCCTGGGAAATTCTAATTCCATTTTTACTTGAGTACTTGCAAGAAGATGCTTCTTCAGCCGGATTAGAAACTACTTGGCACCTCCAAGCCTGGATTGGATTTATCGCATCACTAGCACTTGGTAGTGCTTTAGCATTCCAAGTTCCATTAGCCGTCCTCGTTGTCCTTAGAGGGGGTTTAGTTGAGCGTCAACTGATGACAAAATACAGGAGGCATCTATGGTTTGCAAGTATAGTCATTGGAGCGATGTTGTCTCCCCCTGATCCTCTCTCATTAGCACTCATTGCAGCACCTATGATTGTGCTATTTGAAATCGCACTAATCATTGATTCGATTATTCCTCAGAAAGAGTAATTCCTCGGTTCCTTTCATCTTCTGCAGTTGCTACAGCGATCCCATCTTCAACATCAACCCAGCGCATCATCACAGTTCCTGCAATGATAAACATCGCCAAACTTGCGATGGCAACTCTACTATCGAATGTGACGGAAAGGATTGTGTAAACTGCTGGCCCAAAAAATGCCGAGACTTTGCCAAAGAATCCAAAGAATCCAAAGAATTCAGTGCTCCTTGTTTCAGGAACCATCTGTCCAAATAGGCTTCTTGCTAGACCCTGGCTACCACCCATCAAAACGCCTGCAAGGCAACCTAGAATCAGCCATTGCCAAAACACAGTCATACCCAACGGGGACCAGACATGCTCTCTAACAGTAACAGGGATGAAATCCAATTTCCCATCTCCAAGGTTGGTCGGATGATCGATGCCAACCATCGTTGAATTACTGAGGGTTCCACCAATCACCGAGACGCTATATCGTGTATCTTCATTGGCTGTAAGGAATGCAGTCATGTTTTCCAAATCAGCGGACCCATTAGTATCCTCTTCAAAGTGGTTGTTCTTACAATCATCACAAAATGGGAGTATGTGCTCCCAATCATCCTTGAAGTCTTGATCTTCATCCCCCATGCCAACCAATTCTAGATTCCGAACCGTGATGACATACGATTCATCGTCCCATTCAGCTTGGTAATCATATTCTTCGTGCTCTTCAAGTGAAAGCGGGGCGAAAGACATGGCTCCAACAATCATCACGCACCACATAACCAAAGAGAATGTGAGGGCCTTCTTTGTAGACCAACGTTCTGCAAGCCAAGTGAAGAAAAATGCAGCAGGGAAGGCTACGAACTGAATCACTACGATTGTCATTATCAAATCCGTCATCGTTAGTCCCAATACTGCGATACCAAAGGCTCCTGCAAGCGCTGTGACACTGTTGATCCCATCTATGAATAGGAAATATGCAAGCATATAGATGAATAATGTACGGAAATTTTTCCATTCTTTCAACGTATTCCAAACCTCACTAACCCCCAATTTTGTGGCATCCTTCAAGGTCAAATCTTCAACCTCATTCTCAATCTCTGGTTCAGCAACATAGGCAAAGGTGTACCAAGAGAATCCAAACCACCATACTCCTGAACTGGCAATACAGAATGGAACTACCCAGTCTCCTGTAACACCTAAAATAAGTCCCAGGTGGAATACCAAAAGCAAACCCCCACCCAAATAGCCATAGGCATAGGCCTTATTGGAAATTGAATCCATTTCATAATGTTCGCCTTGGTAAGGAAGTAATGCATTGTAGAATACGCCTGCTGCATTCAACCCAATATTCGCCATTAAGAACATGATAAAAATCCACATCCAACTGTAAGTTGTGCCAAATAATGGTGCGAAGGACAGTAAAAATACTGAACCTGCACCAAGCCAAGTCATCCATTTTAAAGCCTTCATTTTGATTTTCTTTCGGTCAGCGATCACACCAATCGATGGGCTAACTATAGCAACCGCCATCGTACCGAGTGCAACTGCAAGAGACCAAGCAGCATCGCTAGTCATCTCAACTCCAATGACTGTTCCCGTGAGTCCATTGGCTTCCAAGAAAAGATATGCAAACCAAGCGGGAAGTATTGCAACGGTCACACTGGTCTCAAAAGCTGATTTACCCCAATCATACATACAATACCCATGAATCGATTTTTTCTTGTTCATAGCAACATCGTGTGCCGAAAGATTTTCTTCCATTACTGTGGGCTAAAACTGGCACATGATTAGTCTTGGTGAAGGTGACGATTCAAAAACCGTATACTCCACCCATAGCATAATGGCGGAAGAATGGTCGAAGCCACCGGAGAATTCTCTGGCGGGGTTACGACACGCAATGAACCATATGGATGGAGTAGAATTTGATCTTAGATTGACCAAAGATGACGAATTAATTATTTTCCATGACAATCATATTTCAAAATCTCAACGTGAAGATATAGGAGGGAGAAAATGGGTAGAAGACCATGAAGCTGAGAGTTTACAGGCTCTAGGAGCACCACTCTTTTCAGAACTAATCGCTGATAATGAATTCAAAACAGCATGGTTGGAGAAGGGGAAAATTGCTTGCATTGAACTCAAAATGCCTCACCCTAATGCGAAGCATGCAGGTTCTGTCAACCCACGCAAAAGAGAGAGGCATGCTCGAAAAATGGCGAAAATGGTTGACTCTATGGTTGGTGAATTAAATCCCCCTCATAATTCAGTTGTATTGTATTCTTTCAAACGCCGATTCCGACACACTTGTGCACGCGCAGGAGTAAGGTGGCCTGTTGCTCAATTGCAACCAGCAATTCCAGAAATTGGTAATGATACAGTCAAACGAATTCTTACATTACCTTCTTTCATGTGGCTATCATTACCATTCCACCTCAAACATCAACAGAACGTTGGAGCACCGATGCTTCCTTGCGCATTAGAATATCTGGAAGGTTTCACTAGACATCTGACATTAGGTCGTACTGTAGGATTGAAAGGGTACACTGCAAGAAGACTTACGAGATTACGGCAAGGCTACCAAGCCTATGTATGGCCTGCTCCTTTAGAAGTTGAGCAATCTCTTCGTGATTTGGGATTAACTGGGTTATCTGATTACACATCACCTGAACTCTATACTCTACCAACAGGGGAGGCCCGGTGGACTCGATGGGCTAGCCAACCATTAGATGAGGAACAACAAAATCTGTTCAAAGTAGCAGAACCTGAGCACCATGAAGCACTAATTTCTGAAGCTGCTAGAGAAGTTTCTCCTTGGCGTGAACTAAGTGATTTAGAAAGGAGGAGTTTTCTTGCTAATTGGAGGAAAAAATGGCAATGGGATCGAGAAATCGATGAATTAGTTGAAGATTCAGGCGCCAATCGGATGCCTTGGGAAATAAGTCGATTACTAGGTCACCGAGGATCTGGAAAGAATAGCGACTCATTCTAAGCGGCGGACTGTAGGGTCTGCCGCGATGTATTTCGGCCGATAAATTGGTGTTCCGCGGCCACCCCGAGCATTTCTTTCGTCAAGAATTTGTGCTGAAATTCCTGCAACTCGAGCCCATCCAAAGAATGTAGTGTAATATTCGGGCTTATGGAATCCAACTGCATTTAGCAAAGTCCCGCTAGCAATGTCTACATTCGCATTTGGATTCGAGATTTTCGGATTTTCACCAAGAACACGGGGGGCAACTTCACGTAGTGTTTTGATAACTTTGAAATTATTATCATCAGGACATATTTCTTCACCCAATTTGAATTGAGCTGCAGCACGTGGATCCTCAGCTCGTAATACTGCATGGCCAAAACCATAGATTGGACGACGGGCTGCTAACTCCTGACGGACGAATGCCTCGACCTCTTTCTCATTGTCTGTTCCAATTCTTTGAACGAATTCAAGGCATGATTGATTTGCCCGTCCATGGAGTGGCCCTGAGAGGGCGTTCATTGCACTTGCCATGGAAGCATATAGACTGGCCCAGCCACTAGCAACAGCCTTCCCTGTGAATGTAGAAAGGTTTCCCCCTCCATGGTCCATATGGAGTACTAAGAAAACTCGTAATGCACGAATCATTTGATCTGCTTCAACTTCAGCCCCTAACAAATGCACAAAATTTTCAACCATACCTCGCTCAGGTTCACTAGCAACATCAGGGGCACCTCTACCACCACGTAGTCTGAAGATTGTAGCCATTAATTCAGGGGTTCGAGCAATCAGATTCAATCCATCTGCCCTAACATCACCTGTTGTCTCAGCAACCCCCAGAGCTTGAATACCAATAGATAGCCAATCCATTGGATGACCTGAACCCGGAGTTAAAGACTCTAGCACACGAAGAGCACCGGTAGGTAATCGCTCTGCACGCTGAGTTAATTCATGCCTGAAATCTTGGGATTCCTGGCGGTTTGGTAACCTCTTTTCATAAAGTAAAAAGATGATGTCTTCAGGATCCATGTCTGCCAAGTCTCCAACCGGGTATCCACAATAATGAACCCCTTTCTTTGGGTCAACGAAGGATGTGCGACAAGTACCAACAGGAATTCCTCTCATGCCAGTATTGAGGTGATCTTCGGTAACTTCAAAGATTACGTCCTTGCCATTTTCGTCACTCAAACTGAAGCCTCAAATATTCCGAATATGAGGGTTGGTATAAGTGCAAGGGTTATCCGCATTGTAGAGACAAGGTCAAAAATACCTGATTTTATTCATTGCTCAGGAAAATGACTTGGTTAAAACCCCCCTCACAGGTCCATGCGGAGGAGGGGGGACAAGGTGTGGTACCAACAAGGTGTACCATTCCTATGTCTGCCAGATTGTGGCAAATGCTGTAATCAACCTGGTGGCGTGGTATTTCTTGCCAGGCATGATGCGGCCAAACTTGCAACACATTTTTCGATGGAAGTAGAATCGTGGCTGGAACAAGATTGTAGAAGAAGTGCCGATGGTCGTTGGGTATTAAAATCAAAAGGTGAGGATGGAAGTTGTATTTATCTCAATGATGACAACCAATGCACAGTATATGACAGTAAACCAGATCAATGTTCTGCATTTCCATGGTGGAATGAAAATATGCGTTCTACTAGAGATTGGCACAAAACAATCCAATTATGCCCAGGATTGAGACATCCTGATGCCAAAAAAATCCCTTTGCCAGTAATCCAATCACATTTGGATGCTGATGCTGTGGCCGAGAAGGGTTTTCGTGTTTGGAAAAACAAAATCTAACTACTCTACAGAAATCGGCAATAAAACTCTCCTTTTAAGTGGGCGTAGTATTGCTTTCATTTCTCTTTGAGGCTTCTTTGGAACCAATACTTTTCGGGATACTGGTTGCAATAATTCACTAGGGTTGAAGTCTTCAACTTCAAGCCCCCTAACTCCAGTTGTTAAATCTCTTAATTTATCCAAATGCAATTCAATTGCTAGCATTCTATCAGCGAAGGATACCAATTCTGATTCACTAGCAGAACCAATCTGATCTGAAATCTCTGAAATTTCACTGGTCAATTCACGCAATTCAAATCGGTGCTCGTGAATTACATTTTCTAAACGACCAAGGGCATTATCAGTCAATGCCTCTAGATTTGAGCCTGCAAATAATTCCGGCTTTGAAGTCGCTGCTCTACTTCTAGCCTCAATCTCCTGTAAGTGGCCTCTTAATTGATCACCTGCAATTTTTTGTGCAGAATCATAAGAATTGGGTAACGATATTTGCGGGGGCTCGTAATCATCATTCCAATCTAAACCCTTACTAATAATCTCGGCTCGATAATCTGCCGGCTCCGGTAAAACAGTATCTAACACATCAGAGACAATTTTAGCCCCAATAGAATCAGAATCTAATACCGTTTCGATTTCATTATCACGCATCAATGGTTCATTTCCCGATAGCAATGAAATTATCTCAGCTGTACCTATCAATTCAGCACCAGATTCTATAGAAAGACAAACTGTTTCGAACTCTGCCTTGGCCCTACTCCATTCACCTCTACACCTTGATGCAATTATTTTCAACTGCGGATCTGTGAGAGATACGCCCCTTGAAAGGGAATTTTTCCTGAGAAAAAGAAGTACTGTTTCCTCGGATGGTTGTTTGAGTTCTACGTGTACACCTGCCAAAATAGCCTGTCGAAGTCGCCCCACGGGAAGGCTATCTGAGGATAGTTTTCGAGAAGATGTCAGAACTACTTGAGCACCAATATCAATTGCCCAACCCACCAAATTTGCAAGTAAATCAGCACCTTTTGGTCTTCTGATGATTCTATCTGTATCATCGATAAGTAGAGTGCTTGCTCTCATCAATAAGTCATCCCAACCATCAGGTAACTCTTCGGCAGGAAATGTTTCTGATGTTATCAATCGAACATCTCGGTCAGGAATATTTGCTGCAAGAGAGTCCCCTATAGCCCAGAGCAAGTGACTTTTCCCCGAACTAGAAGGACCGGAAATGAGGAGAGGGTTCAACCTTTTACCTGGGTAATCAATAACTTCGTTAGCAGCTTGAGTGGCCACTCTATTCGATGGGCCACGCTGCCATTTACTGAAATTGGAATTCGGCCTTGGGGACAAAATTGGTGGCCAATAACCGGCATAATGTACTGAAGGTGACATCGGTTCAGTAATCTGAGGGCTGCCTAATTCTGCTTCAGTAAGTGGTTCTGGAGGCGAAATATGTCGTTGTTGATCAAGAACTTCTCTCCAAACTGGTCGGACACCGTCTCGATCTGTTGGAGAATCCTCGCCGACGACCCAGCGAGGTGTCCCCGGTGGTAATTCTGAAGGATCAACTTCCAATTCCAAAGGACTACTCTGGAGTATTCGAGATCGCATAGCTTCCATCCGAGAATGAACTGTTTCAGCATAATTTGTCTCATCGCCACTCAATATCGAAAGGCGGTCGAGAGGACCGGGGGCATCACTTGGTAAATCGTGACGTTCAATGAAGCGCTGTTCGGAACGCTTCTTTTCTCTAATTGAAATATGGTCAAACAACGTACTCTTTTGTTCATTTTTCCGATCATCATCGCCTCCAGAATGACCAAGGAATCTTCGACTCCTTTCCATTGCTTCACGGAAATTGGAGCGGTTATGGATACTCATTTTTCGGCCTCCTCTAAGGACATTAGTGCGTTCTCAGGATTAATCTCAAACATATCAATGATGTGTTTAGTTTCAATTCCTTTTTCGTCTAATAATTTAATCCTCTGCCAAATCGTTGATTCCTTATTGCCTCTTGCAGAAAAAGCATTCTCCATTGTGTGAATTCCAGATTTTTCTAAATCTGCTAACCTACCCGTCAAATGTAGTGTACGCTGAGCCTTACTACTTGCTTCCCTTACAGCATCGTTTGATGTTAAAGGTGGGGCTTGAATTTCTTGTTCAGAACCTGATGCCGCTCTAATTGCTGCATTCATACCAATTAATCGCATGTCAGGTTCATCTTCAACACCAAAATCATTGCTGATTAGGCGTACTCGATTTGAGGCTGAATCAAGTACATCGCGACGACTTATTGCATCACCTGGAATGTTAACAGCGGCTTCGACATCTGTGGCTTTTGAAGCAGCCAATGCTAGACCATCTCGGGACAATTTTGTTGAGTCTTCAAAGAGTAATTCTCCAACTTCTTGTTTTACTTTCCCTGAATCTGGGAGGGCTTTCCTAATTCGCTTAACACGGCGGACTCTGCGGGGAGAATTACCTCTGTGGTTCACCGTAGGTTTCCTTGGGCCTTTGACTTCAATTTCTATTGGCTTAATCTGTTCGGTTTCGACTGGCTCTTTTTCAATTAATTCTGGAATTTCATCAACGATTTCAACAGAATCATCTGTACTGGTTTCAACGCCTCTATTTGCTGAAGGGGCTAATGCCCATTCAGGTAAATTGTCATCGTCTTCTTCAACGGTTCCACCATCCTCGAACGATGATGTAGCCTTTGTTGCAACATCTCCAAGTTCACTGTGCCTCTCTTCCCGCCAAGCCTCAACCAAACCACTAATGGAATATCGATTGACATCTTGGGATGGTAGCGGATCCGTAGATTCAGGTTGAATTAATTCGGATTCAATCGGGTCTGGTATTTCAATTGCAATCCAATCGTCTGAGCAAAACGGATGCCCCTCCAAGCGTGCAGGTCTCTCAGCCCAATGAATCACTCTCTCATTGTTTAGCACATCGATTTCACGCGACAGAATTGATCGCTGGCGAGAATCCCAAACATCTAGATCCGCTGGCATTAAAAGCAAATTTTCCGATGTGGTAAATGTATCAACCAATGAGCGAATGAAATCGAGAGTTCGGTTGAAACCGTGATACCCTGAAAGAAATTCAAGACCATCTAAAACGATACATGCTCGAGTATTTCCGAATAAGAAATCATTAATCTTACGACGTATTTCTTCGAGAGCAACGCTGAGAGTATTTTCCCCACTACCCTTTTCAGTTAACCATGCAGTCAAATCTACTGGAATCCCCATTTCCGATTCCAACCGATTGGTAGGTATTCTTGAAATCACCAAAAGTGGATGCCCTATAGACCCTAGGTGGGATGCAATCTGAATTGTTTCTGTTGGAGAAGGAGAGTCAATTAACGCCACCATGCCCGGCAATATTTCTGAACCTGGGTGGAATGGCAGAGGTGGTAAATTCGAATCTAGAATTTCCTCTACTTGTTCGTCTTGATCGGTCCAATCATCGAGTTTTTTCCATTGCCTCTTCTTGCGTTGTCTTTCTCGCCACCACAATTCAGACTCATCTGAATCAGCCCATTGAATGGATTCCCCTGCATCTAAATGGAGGCGTGCCAAGGGATGTAAATCTTCTATGATATCTAAATTAATATCTAAGTGACATGACAATTGGCTACCTTCCAACCTTGATGCTTCTTGAAATGCACCTAGCGCCGTATGCCCAATCATCAAAGTTCCATCTGATGTTTCAAACAGCACCATTGAAGGTGTCCCTTCACGAATGGTGATTTGCCCCACTGCACCTCCTAGTGCTCCTGCTTCACAACGAATGTAGCCCGTTTCGGAACGTTTCTGCATATCGACCAAAAGAAGTTCGAGAACACCAGCGCCACCACGCCGAGATTCCGTCAAATTGCCCCTAGGTAGTTCGACCATGCAGTCACCGACGCTACGCGTCGTCTACACACACCTCTTGAATCAACCGCCCCCCATAGGGGGCGGGGTGCTGTTTTTTGGAGAAGATGTTAGAAGCGGTATGATTGAGACGTAGAGGTGTTTCGGAGGTTCATGGCTGAAACCCCAAAGGGCACCCGGAAAATGTCCGACACTGAAGTGGGGGATTCATGGGTCGATTCTGCCCTGGTGTGGAAAAAAACATTTTATCAACTCTTAATTTTAGGTGTCGCATCGACAGCAACAAATTGGCTGACTCAAAGCACTACAATCTGGATATTCTATCTAGTCGTAACCATACTACTAATTTGGAAAACTACATCCCAAATATCAGAAAAAAAAGAGGTTTTAGAGATAATTTCCCTTAGTGAAGGGCATCCATGGCATGATTCAGAAGGAACAGGAAAAGCATCAGTATTTGTTTCAGACTCCAATTTGGAATGGGTCAAATTAAAGACAAATGTTAGAGTAATCGTAACAAAGGATCCCTTACTTCCAAGATGGATTCTAAGAGAAGAGGACATTGAGGGGGCAATTATTGCTCGGTGGGATCAAAAGCCGCATGAAAATTTCATACCATTACTAAATATGGCTCAAGCACTAGCAGATGCCCAAAACAGGAGTTTGGATTCAGAGGACCCTATTGAAGAAGCCAGAGCAAGAGAAGATGTCGGAGAAAGCTTACTTGAGCGCGAATGGGAAGATACCGAACCAGGTAGTACTAATTACAAACCGGGAGCGCTTTTACGTTCCTTCAAAAACAAAGATGAGGGCGAATGAAAATCAGTTGAATCGGTTTAAACTGACTTTTACCGACCCACAATATCATTAGAGGCCCGTTTTGGCTCACTTCAATGACATGGCGCGACCGACTTGGTGAGTTGCCTATCGAACAACGCAACCTCATAGAGGGTGGGGGGTTGTCTCAAAGATTTTCCAAAATGCCACTTGGAATCACTCATCCCGCTTTAATTGGTGCATTTTATGGTATTCTAATCACATTGACACTACTATTGCCATTAGGTGAGAATAGTAATTGGCAGAAAAATTGGGTTAGAGATTGGGCATGGATTGGAGTTTGGATTATTCTTCTCAATGCAATCGTAAGTCACATTTCGCTCCTCGTTGCAGGTATTCTGCGTAGGCCCCCGGTTTCATTACCTCGATCAATTGTTTATCCTATGCCATTTTTGGGATTAATTTTATTCACAATTATTTTGATTACAGACCTGGAAAATAATTTGCCTGACCCACTAATTTTACCAGCACAATACTTTTCTTTGATGTTATTACTTATCCCTGGCCCAATTTACGTTCATATGACATGGGCTCCACGATGGAGATTATTGTGTAAACTTGAAGATAATCTTGATCCTTTCGAAGGTGAGATTTATACTCCAAAAAAGACTGAATTAGAAGATTTACAAAGTGATGCTGATTTTGATAGTGCAATAGAAAGCATAGAAAAAGAGCCCCCATTAATCAATCAAAATGAAGAAGAATGATTAGATTAGGCCGACCTTTCTACCTGCCAATTCATAACCGGATAAAATTGCATCTAATTGTGCTATTGATAATCCTGCAGACAATTGATTTCGAACTCTTGCTGCATCTCTAGCCACCATTGGGAACACAATCGCTCCAGCAACAATTCCTTCTGAACGAAGAGCTGATACCAATTCCTTCGCTGTTCGGCTTTCTCCACACATCACTGGTATGATTGGAGTTGTAGAATGACCCAAATCAAACCCTAGGCTTTCCATTTCAGCACGGAATCGATTAGTATTATCCCAAAGGCGCGCATGGTGCTCAGGTTCAGTCATTAGTACCTCTACCGCTGCCTTCTGAGCTGCTGCAACTCCTGGTGGCTGGCTGCCAGATAAAAGCCAAGATCTAGAATGATTCAACGCATGAGTCCTCATTTGTTCACTTCCAGCAACAATGCCTCCTTGGACGCCAAGGGCCTTCGAAAATGAACCGATTTCAAAATCAACTCGTCCTTGGAGTCCAAAATGATCTACGATCCCAGCACCTCCTTGCCCAAGCACGCCCTCTCCATGACAATCATCAACGAATATCATGGCGTTATGCTGTTCCGCTAATTCTGTGATTTCATCCAATGGGCAGATGTCTCCGTCCATAGAAAATACTCCATCTGTAATAATCAACTTTCTTTCAGCATCAGAATGTGATTTCAAAGCAATCTCGAGACCTGACATGTCATTATGAGGATATACTGCCCTCTGGGCCTTTGTCAGACGCACGCCATCAATGATTGAACCGTGATTTAATTCATCTGAAATTATGACGTCTTGTTTCCCCTGGACAAGCGTAGGTATCAAACCAACATTTGCGGTGTAACCTGCACTATAGATTAAACTCGCTTCAACACCTTTGAATTTGGCCACGGCTTTCTCAGCTGCAAGATGGATGTCCATTGTTCCCGAAATGGCCCTTACAGATCCACTTCCAGCGCCATACTTCTTAGTTGCTTTAACCATTGCATCCTTGACTTTAGGGTGGGTGGTTAAATTTAGATAATTATTTGCTGAAAGCATAATCATACGTTCCCCGTCAACAGTACATTCGGGTTCACTTGCACTTTCAAGGGTGGGCGGTTCCCAATTCAAACCACCTGCAACCAACTCTTTGTAGCGCTCAGCCATCCACTGATGTTCGCGTGCCATGCTACGCGACTGTTCAATTGGCTGTTGATGCTTACGCCAAGACATTCATGGCGGAAGGTGTCTAGGGCCACCTATGCGGAGTGTGCGAGTAACCGTTCTTGGTTCCGCCCAAGATGGTGGTTTTCCACAACCCGGATGTCAAAAAAAATGCTGTAATGTTGAGCCAAGTATGGAACTTCAAAGATTCCCCGTAGCCCTTGGAATCATGGGTTTAGATGGCACATTCCATTTAATTGAAGCGAGTCGAATGATGGAGAGGCAATTTAGGATATTGCAAGAAATTCTTGGAAAGTATCCCCCTGTACCGACTTCAATTAGCCTCACGCACACTCATTTGGGGCATATCGACGGATTAGGTTTACTTGGCAAAGAAGTGATGGGTGCAGAAGGGGTGATTGTTCATTGTAGCGAATCTGTCGCTAGATTAATCAGAATTACACCTGCGTATCAAGAATTGATTAATCAAGATGCAATCGTCGTTCAAGTGTGGAATCAGTCTGAATCCTTTGAACCATCTCCCAATTGTGGTTTTTCCATCAGGCCGATTCCTGTACCGCATCGCTCCGAATTAAGTGATAACCACGCGCTTATTATCGAGAGCCCTGGTTGCAACTTACTGTTTATGCCCGACCACGACAGTTGGTTAGACACCTTGAAATCCCGAACTATTAGGGAATGGCTGTCGGAATTAAATATCGATATTGCCTTAATCGATGGTACATTTTGGGACTCCAATGAACTCCCTAACCGCGATATGAAGAATATTCCACACCCCACTATACTAGATTCATTAGAACGACTGGGGCAAAGACAAAATTCTGATCCTGAAATTCTCTTTTTCCACTTAAATCACACAAATCCTCTTTGCAACCCAAATTCAAGGGAGAGCAAAGAATTACAATTATTAGGATGGGGTATTGCAAAAGAAGGGGATTCGTTCACCCTTGAACAGTTATGAGGTTTGACGTTCGCGGCCACGATATGCGCCTTTCCGGACACGTCAGCAGCGGACTAGGGAGAGCCCATATTTTCATGGCACAACCTCACTATCAAGACCAATTTCGCGCTGTTTTGGGCAATACTGCATGGCCTGGAACTTTGAATATCAAAGTCTCTGGCGATGATTTAGTCAAATATGTCGCTTTGAGGAGGCATTCTGGAATCGACACACCCGATCTAGAAGTTACAATTCATGACGGTGTTGAAAATGTGAATCTTGACAACATTGAATCTATCCGGATTCGGGGGTTTCTTCGTGAAGGGAGATCATTTGGTGGGGCTACTTCTTTCACTTCCACAATTTCTAACAAAGGAGAAAATGAACGGTTACCTTGCTCTATTTTAATCCCAGATTTAACACGACATGTCGATGTTGTTGAAGTCATTGCTATCGAATTTCTTCGAGAGCATTTGAACCTAAAAGATGGTGACTTAGTGAATTTAGAAATTAATTGAGATACCCCAACCAAGATGCCTGGTGCAAAGAGTCCTGTTCTCCACGAGCCTTCTTCGCCCAAAGACGATATTGGCGGCCTGATGGGATTTCTCCAGCTCCAATTGATTCTGGAATTGGACATTTTCCTGCTAAAGTTAGCTTTGGTGATTCTGGATGATTGAGCGCCCATAATGAAAGCCAATTTGAATCAGCCAATCCGAAATCAGCAGGATTATTTGGATTATCTATTGCTTTCTTGACTTTATTCTCATCAATTCTTCCCGTCGCAATTCGGTGAAGAGAGGAAGCAATTCTGCGAACTTGATTCCAAACAAACCCTGATCCTGTAATTTGAAAACCTAGAATATTACTCTTAGAATCCAACCATGGTTTACAAATGAATACTTCCTTTATTGTGCTACGACCCTCTTCAGGGCGGCAAAAGTTTCTGAAGTTTTGTTTACCAATGAAAATAGAGCACCAGCGATCAAGGTCTTCCAAGGAGACATCATTGGGCCAACCTTCCATGGCCTGCAATCGATAAAGGTAAGTTCTGCTAAACGCATCTCTTGGACGGAAATCGGAAGGAACTAATTCAACAGCCCAAACTCTAATTGAAAGAGGGATTCTGTCATTTATTGCACTTATTATCCCTGATTCACCAGCACTAAGCCATATTTTATTATCAATATCAAATGAACAAATATTCATTCTTGCATCTACTCCAGCGTCTGTTCTGCTTGACATAGTGATTGGGTTTGCTATACCATTTGCCCACTTTAACGAAGAAAGGGCAATTTGTAATTCACCTTGTACTGTCGAAACATTAGGTTGTATCTGACTACCCGAATAAGGCGCCCCCAAATACCCAACAGCGACGGCGATACGTACCGTCCCAGACATAGGTCAACATCACTCGCTGGACAATGTAGAAATGGCGTCTTCTGCTGAGTAACCCAAGCCTCCAACTGCCCAAATTAGAGCTTGTTTGAGCCAAGGTTGAATCATAGGTTGATCTCTACCTTGACCCACTCTTTCAATTGCATCAACAATTAATCTGCTGGCATCAAACAAGGTATCTTCAACAGGAATTTCCGCCAAATCTGCCATTTTCTCAAGACGTTGGTATTCTTTGATAGCCATAGGAATTCGGCCGCAATCAAGGCAGAAGTTTGCAAAACTAGCCACATACTCGATATTATCTTCATCTAATCGCATGGCTTTTTTGTACACCTGCATGATTTTCCCTGCTGGGACATCTTCTTCCATATCAATTGAAAGGCGCATGAATGCGGCTTCAGCCCAACCGTAATGCCCAATTGGGTTTTCTGGTTCTGCATCAATGAGAGTTTGGAAAACATCCATTGCACCCTTAAAGTCTCCACCTGACATTGCTTGAGCAGCCTTTAGCATAATCTCGTCTGACATAACCCAACGGGGTCGAATCGCCTCTATGAATGAAGCGGCGTAGATATATCTTCAAATCTCAGAGAGTAAATCATCTAAATCATTCAAATCTTCATCAGTCTCCTCAGAATTAGATCCGAGCATTTCTTGGATATTTTGCAACGCTTCTAACTGTGCATCGGCCTTAGAAACTGATGAGTTTTTCCTCTGTAACTTGTTAATCAAATCGTATACTTCTTCCCATTGCCGGATGCCATAGAATGAGATATCAGGGGTGAATCGCTCAGTTTTTACTGTACGTTGATATGTGACAATAAAGAACAACTTCCGGAGGAATCCAAAGAACCCTTTACCTCCTGTAGAGCCGGGGACTCCAACTGCAATGCCAGTAGTCTCCGATGCAATATGGGATTGATCTCCAATGTTACAGTAAACCGTTGCATAACCGAAAATTGCACCAATGGGGGAACGGAGTTTGTGGACTGCAATAATGTCTTCATGCAAAATTCGGTGTCCATCGCGTTCGTATATGAAATTCTGAGTGTGAATTATTCTTTCACTTGTAACGGCATAAAGGAAACTCTTCTGATACCAGAATGTAATTGCCCACATCAAAACAGCCCATAAAATCCCAAAGAATGTGAAATTAAAATCGAATGGTATGTACTCTTTTTCTGTATCAAATGCCCAATGAATAAAATCATCGAGATGTAAGATGAATGGTGTAATTGAAACAATCAACAAATAGATTGTGACCCATTTTCCACTAGCTGAGTGGTTAATTGCACGGTTTATCCATGTGAAAAATAGCATGACAAAGGCAAATCCTGTGCCTCCTGCCCAACCACTAGCATGAACCAAGAAATAGAATATTTCCTGATACCATTCAGCATCATCGGGTGCTTCCGCCCACCCAAAAAATAGATGAATGCCCAAAATCAGTAAACCGATAAAATATATTGGTACAAACGCAAAGAAAGATGGTCTCCTTGTCAAAAGAATTTCTTCATCATCTTCAACACGCAATTTATTCCTCAACTTTTGGCTAGAATCATCAGAACCTGATTTTGTATTCTCATTTTCAACTTCGATTTCAGTGGATTTTTCACTCGATTCTAATACTTCAGATTGGAGATTTTCGGGTTCGCTGACTTCGTGTGATTCATCTTCATCCATGGGACTACCTCAAACCGCACTGGTGATGGGACGATGATGAATCTTTGTACGATATGTTTTGAGAATTACAAATTATATTCTAATGCAATAGACCCCAAGCATGTTCTGCATTACCGTGAATCCATTCAAAGTCATCATGCGTCCTTATTCCCTTTTCATCAAGAATGGTAATTTCTTCAACGTTAAGGGGATATTCATTGTAAGTTAAGTGACTGACTAATCCTGCCCTAGTCGGTTGATCGAAGGTCCAATGAGCCCTACTAACGGCTCGAACCTGGATGCCAATTTGAGTTCGACCATTCCAGAGCCTTATTTTGAAACGCGGGAGGTGGGTGCCGTGAGAGTCGAATTCACCATCCTCAGGCAATAGTAATTCAACTTCACATCTCTCAAATTTTTCACTACGTCCACGCTTTTCATCGTGTAATAATCCGGCCGTCCTAAGTGGTGCTCGAATGACATCTCGTAATTTCCATGCACGTTCATCTCTTGCAGTCATGGAAAATGAAGCATGAGGAATGAACCAATCAAGATATGTGCCGTCGCTGAAATGTAAAAATCCCCAAAACCAAGGTACACTCGGGGCCTGTACTGTGACTTTTTGGAAGTAAGCAGTTCCTTGCACTGCCTCCTCGTCGACCAGTCCCTCGGCGGAACAAGCATGGAGGCGGATGATGTCATAGCCCATTCCTTTACCAAATACATTGTTTGAATAGGCTGCAGATGAGGCTGCTTCAGTCAACGGAGTAATTCTAAATTCAAACTTCTTTGGCGCCCCGTCTGCAATTGCATCACTTCCACCTTTACAATGAATCCAAAAATGGCTTCCATCATCTGAAAGACCCATTGAAAGGTCATCCTCAGTTACAGGAACTACTGCACCTGCCCCTGGAAATTCACCACTACCGGGCCACATTGGATGTTCTGAATCCAAAGCTGCAATTCGGGCCTCTCTAATCAGATAGGGTTCATACATTTCCTCGCCATCATACCACCATGCACAAACCATCCCCGGAAGAGTATGCCCTCCATCTTGATCTATGTGGAATCGACCTTCGGGCATCCAATCATAATCATTTACTCTGACTTTAGGGGCATCTTTAGTCGACCATAGCACCATTAATTGGCGACACTTATTGGGGTCATTCGGATCTGGAATGACAACAAGCCACCACCACCACCACCAGGATAGTCTTCGAAGAGGGGGGAGGACATTAAGCCTCCATAGTGATGATAAATCACCGCCGAATTTTTCAGGTGGTTTATGCATTTTGACCCCTCAATTCAATTCACGTCTCTTGAAAGAACGCTGTCCAATAAGAACGAAAACTGCGGTCAACAAAATCAATACAATAATAGAAAGTGCGAAATTTACTAATGGGTAAATAGTTGGAAATGGTGATAACCAAATTAACCAAAGTGGGCCTTCTGCAGCCCATCCAAAAGCTTCCGCTTGTTGCTGTAAAAGTAATTGATCAGACCACACCAACCAACTTGTAGAATTGATAATCTCACACCCCCAAAATGACACTGACATAGTAGCCAAACCCATGTTTCTTGTGACTTCCATCATTGACAAAAATATCATCACGAATTCATAGAAAGCAAATAACAAGGAAACTATTACACCATATTTGGGCGTAATAATTCCAAAAGTAGCGAATATGGCAGCATAGGCAAGTACTGTAAGGCAAACTGCGATGAATACTCCAAACCAAATTCCGAGGTCTGAAAATCGATAGAATGATTCACCGGGCCCGAAAAATCCAGTCACCAAAGCCGTACAGAAAACAAGTACAAACAAGTAAGGCCATGCTAGGCCAATAAAGCCTAACAAACGATACATCAGAACTTCTGCCCTGGCTATTGGCTTGCCAACCAAATAATGTAGAGTCCCTTCTTCTTGTTCATCTCGAATCAAACCTGTTGCCAAAAATAATGGTATGAAAATAGCCATTATGAAAAGATACCCGAACTTTCCAAACCCAAGTAAAAATGCTCGATGAACTCCTTCCTTTAGGAATTCACTATCATCCGGATCTTCATCTACGTTAGTATCTCTCTTTATGTCAACTAATTCACCATTTTCCCACACATAAAGTACGTTGCATTCGATTCCATCCCCATTTTTATCTCGTTCCCATGGATCATCTAGGCTCAAACAATCCCCATCGTCATCAAAACCTTGGTTAGGTTCTTCTGAACCATCCCAGTCAATTTTATCTTCATCAATCCAATCTGATTCTAAATCTGGTTCAACATAGAACCCTGAATCATATTCACCAAAACTAAATCCATTCCATTGGGATTCAGGAGTAAAAGTTCCATTACCACTAATATATCTTCCAATTGTTCTAATTGTATTATTATCAACCCAGCAGCCACCAGCCCAATATTCATTGTTTCCAAGCTGAGGTTCATTACCTATGCAATCGGGTAAATCGTTGACATATATGTGGTGCCACCATATACCCCATCGATTGCGCTGTTGGTCTGATTGATTCTGGCCCTCGGGAATTGAATTATTCAACCAATCGAAAGTGAATTCTCCCCTTCCACTAAAGGTTCCATTCCCGGAAAAAGAATCAGTATACCAATTACCATCATCAATGAATTCAGGGCTGCCTGGGTAATCCATATACCAATTAGGGTCTGTTCCAAATGCTTTTTCCTGCCCTGTCGGATACCCATCGCCATCATAGTCTTCTGAATCTTCGTCCTGATCTATACCCTCGAACCCCTGGGCCATTGCTTCAATGTAGAATAAAAGTACCAAGGTTATCAAAAGAAAGCCAACAAATCCTACAACCCAAGTTGAGCGCTTTTTCCGGTATTGCCGCATGGTGAATTCTGCAATTGCAGTGGCTTTGCGGTCTAATTTTGTCCAGACTGTTTCAGCTAAACTCTTCACTCTATCACTTGGGGGTGATTTATTTTGTGTGGTAGGTAGAAGTGGGGGGTCGTTTGGAGGTAATTGGGAATCAATCATGCTCGACCCTCCATCAAATATCCAAGTAAAGACTCAAGGTTGTCATCAGGGTTCTCAATCGATGTAACCACTGCACCAGATTGAACGATAATAGATGGTAAATCCTCATGAACTCCTGACAGATTATTTGTTTCAATAATCAATTCTTCAGGATTAGGGAAGCGCACACCGTAGACGTGAGGGTGGGGCAAGAATTCTTGACCGAGTTCACGAGGGCTGGGGGTGCGTAGAAGAATTCGATGTGGAACGTGATCAAGTAATTCCCGAATAGCGTGAAGATTACCCAACGCCAATAATCTACCATTATGCAAAATCACAATTTGTTCAGTGATGCGCTCAATTTCTGATAAAATATGTGATGTTACAAGAACCGTTTTCCCCATCGCCCCAAGTTCTCGGATGACATTCATTATTGTGGTCCGGGCTAGAGGATCACAACCCTGCAATGGTTCATCTAAGATGATTAAATCAGGGTCATTCACCAATGCATGAGCGATTTTAACTCGCTGGCGCATTCCCTTGCTGTATTTTCCAATCTCCTTATTAGAAACGTCAGTTAATCCGACGAAATCCAATACGTGTTTTGCCCTTTCTTTAGCTTCGCCTCTAGTCATCCCATACAGACGTGCTAAAGTAGTTACAAAATCAAGACCTGTCATCCAATCATACATTTTCTCAGATTCAGAAACATAGCCTAACCGATGATATGGCGCCGGATTCTTGAATGGATCTGTCCCAAATAACCGAATTTGTCCTTGACTTGGTCGAAGCCTACCGACAATTATCTTGAGCAATGTTGACTTGCCTGCACCATTCATGCCCAAAACCCCTGTCACTCCACCACTAATGGCCAAACTGACATCATTCAATCCAATTACCTGACCGTACCATTTGGACACATGATCAAGCATCACTGCTGGAGCATCCGGAATTGCATTCCAATTTTGAGTTTCGCCTTGCTCACCAATTTGATTCAAATCAGGCATCATTCGCGAGTCACCTCCAAAGAATTCACTCGGCTGATTAGAATGTATAGGGAAATTACATTCATGACTAATAGGGCAACAAATGACCAAGCGACTGGGAATTTGTAGGTCGTATTTAATTCCATCATCCATTGACCAACATGGGCCAAATTATCGTGAGGTGATAGTAAATAGAGCGTGTCTCTTTCAAACAATAAATTGATGAAAAACGCTAATATTTTAGTTCCAAAAACTATTCCAATAAATGCAACAGCAGGGAAAAATTTACCCTTACTAATACTGGATAATGCTAACCCTATACTCGTGTAAGTTAATACTAACATTAAGGCAGCAACTAGTCCTCCAAAGAAATATGGGAAAGTGTCGAGAAGGTAACCCCAACCCTCGTTGTTCAGAATAATTGCAGCCGCATAATACGCACAATATGAGAATACAATAATCATAGAAAGCACTAGAGCCGCTGAAATATATTTCATCAAGGTATAATCAGTTCTAGTCACAGGTCTTGAGAAATATATCGCTGAAGTTCCATGTTGACGATCTTCAGAAATTAAACCTCCTACTATCAACGCAGTAACAAGAGGCCAACAACATATGTTGTGGAAGGTACCAAGGACATGACCCCAAAGAGTTGCTCTGGTAATACCGAATATTCTCATCAAATCATCAGAACCAGACATCACCCCTAAGAATGTAGTGAAAATGGGGATTAAGGAGCCCATCACAACAGCAACAATGACTAGTTTTGTGTAAGTTGGCCATGGCCTATGTCCTTTGGTAAAAATACCGTAAATATGGTGCCTTAAAATTGTCCAATTACGTACCCAGCGTGAATTTAATTTACCTCTCCATGGGCGGTAAACTTGGTGAAATATTGTCCCTGAATCAATAGTTCCGGTTTTCGCGACAATCGCAGCACTATCTCCGTCGCCATCTCCCGAACCATATGCTGCTTCCATGCGAGATTTACCAGTAACTTGGAGGCCTGATTGCCCAAGAAATTCCGCTTCTTTTTGCAAAGAATTAGGAGTGGAAGGAGCTGGCATTTGCGGTAAATCAGCTTCATCGCTCATGCAACACGCCTCCCCTGCAATGCGGCAGCATCCATTGCTGGTGTCTTCGATGCCAATAAATCAGAACTGGATTTTACTGAGTATCCAAGTCTATCCATAATTACCAAAAATAAATCTTCCAAACTTGGTTCGTAATCTTCCATCTTACGGACTTGTACATTAGTAGCAGCAGCAGCCTCCAATATTCCTCCATAAGTGGATTCGTCTTCTCTTGTAATGCGCATCACTCGACCTGTGCGACGCACATTGAGGCCATTATCTACTAGTTTTTGCTCCATCTTAGAAGCGCCCCCCCACACAGATATTTCGATCTCTCGATCAATGGCCTTGAGGTCCTCAATTCTTCCTTGTGCAATCACCTGACCTTTGTGTATCATTACTATTCTATCACAGATTCTTTCGACATCATCCATCAAGTGACTACTCATTAAGATTGAGCGCCCACCTTGCTTTACAACTTGGAACAATGTATCGAGCATGAATCCGCGGGCTGTTGCATCCAAACCATTTGTTGGTTCATCACAGATAAGCAAATCAGGATCGTGGACTAATGAACACGCTAATTTTGTAGCCTGTTCCATTCCTGTGCTAAAGGTGCCTACAGTTCTATATCGTTGATCTTTTAATCCAACATATTCCATAGTCTCATGAGCACGTTGCAATGCTGCTTCAGGATGCATTCCAATTAGTTCCCCTGCATATCGAACCTGATGAATAGCTTCCATTTCAGGGATTAAACAATCATATTCAGGCATGTAACCAATTCTTTGACGGATTAATTGACCTTCTGTGGCAATATCATGACCTAGGACCTTACCACCTCCGCTAGTAAGCGAAATTAGACCTAGAATCGTTTTGATTAGAGTGGATTTCCCAGCGCCATTCGGTCCTAACAATCCAGTTGCACCTTCCTTAATTGAGAGGTTTACTTCATCCAGTGCAACATGTTCTCCATACTTTTTGATTAGATTATTAGTTTCAATAATCCATTCATTGCTCAATGATTCACCTCCTCGATTCTTTGAACCTAACAATTACCTAATTCATGATGAACTCTATCAACAATCCGATTGAGGGTTTGGAAACTATTACTCTCCAATTCCGTCGCGAATCTTTATTGCTATACCTTTACGGAATCGCTTAGTTTCTTCTGCTGTGCATTGGGCAACCCCGTGTCCAATGAATTCGCCCTCACCGTTTTCTACCAAACAAGGTAATCCTGGTGTTAATTGTCCTTTTACTTCATCGATAAATCCATGCATCACATTACGGCCTTGGCGGGTAAATGGAACTGAATCATCGATTACAACAACAGTTGGAATTTGGGTGCCATGAAGTAAGCGTGCTCCTGCGAGAGTCAAACTCAAACCACCATCTGTCAAGCGTGGTGAAAGAATATGGATCCCATCCTTCGTGATGATATTCTTGACCCTCTTAGTTTTGCTATAAACAAACTTACAGCCAGACATAATATCTCTTGCCACTTCACAATTTAAATCTAAAAAGTATTTCATTTTCACAACTGCTGTTTCACGATCAATTGATGTACGAACAATTGTTGAGTCGCCTTTTACTCCATCTCCAAATATCGACTCGATTTTGCTTATTTGAAGCGGTTTTTCATCTCCGATTTTTAATCGGACAATATTCTTTTTTTCTCCACATAATGCTTCCAAATCAAATTCTAAATCTTCATTGTTCATTCTTTCCCAAATTGATTTAGGGCCATTAATGTGAGCCCATGGGCTAACATCTTCCATTGAATATGGAATTAAACCAAGAGGGGTTTCGATTAAGATAGCAACATTCGGCCAACGCCGATGAATTGTTTGTACAATACCACCAATTCGTTCTCGCCAAGGGCCCGGGGATCCACCAAAAATAATTGCTCCTTCGCATTCAATTTGACAATTATTCAAAAGGCGTCCGAGAGAAGCAATTGATGGTGGTTGAGACCCTATATCTTGACTCATCAAGACCCCTCGTTGACGAAGGGGATTTGTTGTATCAATCAACCCCAAGGGCAGATTTTGGTACAAATATTCGGTTGCTTCCCTCAAAGAAGGATTTGTGTGGCTGCGCTCCTCAACCAATCTCCATATTGTTCCATCTCTAATTGCCTGCCTACATCTTGCAAGTTCACTAGCAGTAATCTCAAGATTATGTCTCGCAATTAATTCACAACGAGCTTGGTCCCCCAATGCCCTTACAGAATTAGGTGTGTATCCAGAAAGCGCCTCAGTTGAGGCTGGAAATTCATTCAAATCATCCAACTTCACAGTACCCCATGGCATTAGTAAACGGTCATCACGCGCAAAGAGCGCATATGCCGCTGAATCAAATAAATCAGCACCTAATGCCACACAAATAGGGAATAGGTGGGGGTGTCCACAGCCAAACATGTGAACTGGTCTTTCCCAAGGGATATGTTTCCTACAAGCCAGTAGAATTTCTACCAATTCACGATACCTTTGACGTTCCATCAAAGGCACAATACCTCCAATAGGGTGTACTGAAAAATCCATTTCACCCATTTCTTCGGCACTCTTTATTCTCAAATCTGCAAATACTCCGCCTTGAATTGGGCCATTCAATAATGTTTTTTTTGCCGCATCCAAAGACTGAGGCCCCCTGGATACAGTTTCCATTACTGCTGCTTCAATTTCTTCACGAGACATGCTTGGTGTTCCAAATACATCGAGCATGGTTGCGATGTCAACTCCGATTTCACGTTGAAATTCAACAATTTCTTCTACCCCAACTTCAACGTCGCCATACACATAGTTCTGAAATGTACCAGAATCTGTCATGATTACCCCCGGATAATCAAGAAGTTTGTGAACTCCATCATTAAGAGCCGTTGATTTTAATGATTCATGTTTCCAAATGACATAAGAATTTGTAATAATAGCCTCAAAACCATATTTTTCCCACATTTCACGTGGTTCAACTGTTCTGATATTTGGATTAATGACCGGCAATAATGCTGGAGTATTCATCACATGTGTCGAAGTATGTAATCGACCTAAGCGTGCCCATCCATCCCGAGTGGTCACCTCAAATTTCCCACTATCGCCTTCTCGACAAGGATTCACAGCCCGGGCCATACTATCTGCCCTGAATAGGATGGCTTTCATTTCATCGGCAGACCACATTGGTCAACAACTAAACAATTTATCTTATGTGCGACAATTGTGCGAAACAAAAAAATGGTTTTTTTATTGACGCTTTTCTTATTATCGCCTGCACTTTTCGGTGGTCTGAAATGGGATCGAGACACCATTCCTGCAACACTTTCGAATCCTGCAAGTTCATCAATAATAGCAGCATGCAATGATGGAGAAATACCTGTAAAAGAGGTTTTTCACTCCAATGACGCTTGGATTCCGAGCACATCGGTTGGCTGTGCACCCAAATCTAATGGTACTGTTGTTTTGACTTTAGATGACCAATCGCACCTTCCAACATGGTGGACATATCGAAGCCAAATTATTGATTCAGGAATGAAATTAACAATGTTTTTGGACAGGTCATATCACCTAAATGAAACAGAATGGTATTGGTTGGAAACGTTCTATGCTGATGGACACGAAATTGGTATCCATGGCAAGGATCACCTTGACATAACAAAATTCATCGAAGAAGATGGTACCATACAAGAATATATTGATACCCAAATAATACCCGAAATAGAGACTTTCAATTCTCATGGAATTTACCCCACTGCTTTTTCCTACCCGCATGGATTGAGAAATTCAAAAACTGATTCAGCGCTACTTGGATACTTCAACATATTACGTGCTACAAATCAGCAAATTACTAACGATCATTTGCCCATGATTATACCCGAATATTCGAATAAAGTTATCACTGCTGCTTCAATGGATAGAGAATTTGACTCTCGTAATTATATTGAAGGGCTGATTCAAGATGCTGCCAATTCAGGAATGGCTGTGGCCACTTATGGGCACCGCTTAGATCCAAACGAAAATAAATACCATACGACTGAACCAGAAGATTTGTTTGCTTTTGCAAATCTTGCAAAGTCACTTGGAATGCGATTCGGAACCATCAGTGATTTAGCTAGACCTGCACATAAAAATGGCCTAGAAAACATGTATCAATATATGCGTAATGGAGATTTACAAATCGCCAATAGAATGCTTGAAAATTGCTGGACTTTGCCACGATTTGACGAAGTCTGCCTGGATGGAGAATACCCCTCATGGCATGAGGACCCCTTCAATGAAAATTACTGGCGCTTTGTATTTTACAGCCTACGGCCATTATCCCATTTACTGTATGCATGGGAAACAACTGGGAATTTGTCTTACAAAAATCACATGTTGGAAATAATACGTACATTTTCCGATGCTGATGAAGAAAGCCCATGGATTTATGACCATCATGCGGATAAACATGGAGCCGCTTTTAGGGCGATGATTCTCACTCAAATACGATGGGTGCTTGATCATGATTCAGCACTTAATTTGGAAGAAATTGCGCTTATCGAATCCTTGATGGTAAAAACTGGGACCTATCTGATGCATCCAAGTAATTTTGAATCGGGATATAATCATGGTTTTAATCAGGCCGCTGGACTATTAGTATTATCAACAAACCACCCATGGCTTCAAGATAGTTTAATCTGGGATCAAACTGCTAGAATACGGCTTAAAATGATGATGGAAGATGCTATCGATTCAGATGGCGTCATGATTGAAAGTAGCCCATATTATCACAACTATATCCTAATCAAAATAGGAGATATAATTCGCTGGAGTGATGAAAATGATATTGTTATGCCAGATGTTGTTTCTGAAATGTTTCCTCTAATGCTTGATTATGCAACTGATGTTGCCTATCCAGATATGGGTTTGCCTTTGATTGGAGCAAGCATACCAAGCCTAGGAATAAATTCAAACTCATTTGGCTCATTCGAAAATTTACATGATAGATTGGCTTGGATTAGAACAAATGGGGTTAATGGAACACCTGGTGTTGAAGAATTTCTGTTCCACACAGCGTTCTATCCAGAATCTGGGCATGGGATTTTGAGATCTTCTTGGTCTACTGAAATAAATGATGTGAGTCACGTAGTCATTGATGCTGGTCCGTATCGAACTAGCCATTCCGATTATGATCACTTTGGAATGACTTGGTTCTATGGCCAAGAAATACTTGTTGACCCTGGTCTTTATAGTTATGAAATTAGTGAAAAAAGGGATTATTTCCATGGCACATCTGCTCACAACGTCATACTTGTAGATGGAGATGATCAGCCTGAAGAATATGAAATTGGTCAAACTTCTATCTTTGAAGAAAACGGATGGGGAGGAATTGTTTCAACAATACATATCGATGATTGGTATTGGACCCGATCGGTGATAAGTATAGGCAACAATACAGTTCTAGTTTACGATGAAGTCGAGTCTACTTCAAATCATGAATTCGATATCCTTTGGCACATGGCACCAGATCTTATAGCGACAAAATACAATTCAGGGTTTTCCATTCAGAATGAGCAAGAGCAAATTGCACAACTTCAAACTATTTCTTCTAGAGTATTAGAGGAAGAAATTATACAAGGTCAAACCGAACCTTTGCAAGGATGGGTTGCAGATGGTTACGAATCAATGATACCCGCCCCTGTAATCCGCCAATCTACATCAGGAAACAGTATCATATCTGCATCGTTGTGGAGTTCTTCTAATTCACTGTCCTCAATTGATGGTATGTTGTCTCCTGGAAATTCAAACCTGGAAATAAATGTATCAGGGTTAGAATCTACAATTCATATCTCACAAAATATTGATGGTGAATGGAATATCATTATCCAAAGTTGATTCATTCTTTGGGTTTATTCCACATTTCTGCCCGAATTGGGGGCTCTGCATCCCAATTTGGAAATTTACATGGAATCAATCTGACATCGAGTGCTTGTAAGAAAGAGAGGCGACTAGGAGATATTACTAAATCATCAGGTACTGCAATCCAAGTAGGGTACCCCTCGATAATTTCTTCTTCAAGAATCATGAACAACATCTCAGTAATTGGCGTATATAGCTGTGTCAGCATTAACCCTTTTTTGTGCCCCATTGAGTCAGAAATAATGACCATCCAATCTTTTGATGGAGGCATTGGAAACCATTTCGTTTGTAGAGATTGAACTTCTCCTAACTCGTGTTGGAGGACAATCTCCAACGGTTCATGCCAGTCCTCGGGTATTGATGGCATAGGTTCTCAATTAGCGGTAAAATAGTAGGGTTAAAATAGCCTTGCTAATATATGTAGAAGGGGATAAAATGACTGAACCTATTAGAAACTATGAGACAGAATTTGAATTGGAAAAAGCAATTGAAAGGGGAGACAAAGTATGGGTTATAGGGGATGTACATGGACACTCTGATGCCCTTGAAAATCTGATTTCAGAAATTGATCCAAATCCAGGGGATAGAATTGTATTTTTAGGCGATTTAATAGATAGAGGGCCTGACTCAAGAATGGTTATTCGAATCGCAAGAAAACGTGCTGATTCATTTGTTCTCCGTGGAAATCATGAACAAATGACGATGGCGGGTTTTGGTGAAAGAAAAAATACCAGTTGGGCGCCACCTCTAGATTGGCTATTCAATGGTGGCAAGCAATGTCTAGATAGTTATAGAAATGCAGACGGTGAACTCAATACTGAGGATTGGATTGAAGATGTACTTTGGATGGCCCAATTACCTCACCTCTTTGTCCTAGAAAAATGGATACTTGTCCATGCAGGTCTTGACCCGAAATTCTCATTGGAAGAACAAAAGGCACATTCATGTTTATGGATTCGAAAAGAATTTCATGACTCAAAAAAACCAATTGAATCAGAGAAAACTGTTGTTTTTGGCCATAGTATTACACATAGAGAATTAGGTCAAAGACCTGGGGAATTGGGTCTTAGTGAAGCGAGATTAAGTGATGGGAGACCACTTTGGGTCGGAATAGATACGGGGGCATGTGACCCTGTTTCAGGCTGGTTAACTGGACTTGACTTGACCTCAGGAGACATAATTCAGGCTAATGACCAAGGTGATACTCGAAGGCAAGAGTCATTATTCAAACGAAACTAACGCCGCCATGCTTCAAGACAAATTCCCGACCTAGGTCGTCAAAAGTATCCAATAATGATGATGAAAATTGAACTTGAGAAACCTCGCCTGTCGCAAAAAGGTCTTTTTGTATCCCTTGCAATGTGCCTGGTGCAGCCCCACAAGCTATGCAAGCCCCATCTAAATTCAGAACTAATCGAACGGATTCTCCATCCAATTCCGCTGACTCAACTTTGATACCTCCTCCATGCCCCATTAAAGCAGCCCGGACAGCCCCCAGTCGTGAAAGAATTGCTGGAACTAAATCTGGTGATTCAA
>JASLKH010000078.1 GCA_030747675.1 Candidatus Thalassarchaeaceae archaeon
ATTTATCTCGTCCAGTTATCGAAGTGCGCACATTTCCAACCAACAAAATGACACACGAAATATTCTCCTTTGGGGAACAAATTGTAGTCGTTCCAGTAGACTCAGAAGCAGGACCAAGTCCCGCGAAACGCCTTGCAGCAGCCGAAGTAGCAAGAGTAGTTCAAAGATACACAGGGGCCAGAGTGCATCATGTGGATATGGCCTCTGATACAGCTGCAACAATATATACAGATGAGAGTGCAATTGGTGCTATAGTAGGACAAGGCGGCTCAGGAGTCCGTGGCTTAGAAGAAGAAATTGGTTTGAAATTGAAAATAAAAGGGGCGAAGGAATTACCTAAAGGAACCCGTAGAATTAGCAGTAACCCTTCTGATAATTGGGACATTCAATCTGAAAGATCAGTTGGTAGCCGTTCATGGGAAAGCACATCTGGTGGTGGCCGCAGAAAGAAAGGAAAGAGGCGAAGATAATCGATATATTCACTCAAAGCCTTCTTGAATCATACCAAAGTCGCGGACATCATGGGCGAAGAGGCTGCAGGGAAACCGCCCGTGGTTATTTTACGAGAAGAATCCACCGTCACTAGTGGAACAGCAGTCCAAGAGAAATTAATTGCCGCCGCGCGAGTATTCGCAGATCTGTTACGCCCCACTTTCGGTCCAAGAGGACTTGACAAAATGTTATACAAAACAGATGGGACAACAGCAATCACAAATGATGGTGCGAAAATTATTGCTGAATTAATGGTAAAACACCCCGCAGCAAAAATGCTTGTCTCAATGGCAGAAACACAAGAAAACACATGTGGCGACGGTGTCACTGGAACTTTACTAATGTGTTCTGAACTATTAATGGAAGCAGGACGCCTTATGGAGAAAGGCCTCCACCCCTTAGTGGTACATTCGGGATATGAACGAGCGAGAGAAGTGTCTTTGGAAAAAATCCAAACCCTATGTATCGACGTTGATGTTAAAGACAAAGAAACGCTTCAATCAATTGCTGCAACATCACTTACTGGAAAAGGTGCAGAAGGTGCGATAAAAACACTTTCAAAATTAGTAATAAACGCCCTTATGAGCGTATCTCGCATTGAAGAAGACGGAACACACCGTTGTGAAGCTGAAGATGTTACAATGCATAAAACTGGCAAAGGATCGATAACAGATAGTCAATTTGTGAAAGGTATAGTTATCCGCCGCCGGATATTATTAGATGCCCTACCAACCCACATTCAATCTCCAAATGTGGCAGTTTTGAATTGTGATTTAGCTCCAAGAAAACAGATACGCTCGTCAGAAATTGAAATTGAAGAGGTAGAACAATTAGAAGCATTTTTGGAAATGGAAGAAACATTACGCGATAAATTATCAAAGTCACTTATTGCCACGGGAGCAAATGTGTTTTTATCAAGTGGAGAAATCGATAAAGGCATTCTTCACAGGTTGATGAGGTCTGGGTGCTTTGTTGTTGGCGAATTAGATGACCGAGAACTACGTAATGCAGCCGCAGCAACTGGGGCAAGGATAGTTGAATTTGCAGCAGATTTAGAGGAAACCGATGTAGGTCAAGCGGGTGAATTGAAAACCGAAAGGCGACCTACAACTGACAAAGTCGAAGATATAATCCGATTAGTAGGTTGTATAAATCCCAAAGTAGTAACATGTGAAATAGGTGGTGCCAACGATTTGGCTACCGAAGAAACAATTCGTGCAATTCATGACGCCCTCCGCTCAACAAGTCTAACAATCCAAGATGGAAGAATTTTGCATGGTGGAGGGGCAACACACATGGCTTGTGCTTTAGCAATTCGTGAGGCAGCAGAACGTGAACCTGGTCGTGAAAGACTAGCCATGGAAGCCTACGCCAGGGCTTTAGAAATCATCCCAATTAGCCTTGCAAAAAATGCCGGTGCAGACCCATTAGACCGGATTTTAGAACTTCGTGCCGCCCACCGATCGGGTTCAGAATCAGCAGGGATTGATTCATCAGGAAAAGTTGGACAAACCGATGCTAGAGTTTCAGCAACAACTCTAGAATCTGCTATTGAGGCGGCTTCAGAGACATGTGGAAGCATGCTTCGAATAGATCAAGTTATCAGTGCACGTGGAGATTAAACACGGGGCTGACCCACGGATGGGTTCAAAGACATCCGTACTTTCCATGAGTAACGGGTTCCTGCTATGGTCGACCATAATCAGCCCACGCTGACATCATCAGTGCCCGGGAAAGAAGGCAATGATGCCCCACGCGCTCTAATTAGTGTATACGATAAAAAAGGGGTGACCGCCTTAGCTACAGCCCTCACTGCGATGGGTTGGCAAATCCTTTCCACAGGGGGCACGGCCCGCCTTCTCAGAGAAAATGGCCTTGAAGTAATAGATGTCACAGATGTCACAGGACACCCTGAAGTATTCGATGGTAGAGTGAAAACCCTGCACCCCGCAATACATGCTGCAATTCTTGCTAGAGGAGATAACCCCGCTGACATGCAGACACTTTCTGAGTTAGGATACCCTAGAATCGACTTGGTCGCTGTGAATTTATATCCTTTTGAAGAAGTTGCAGCACAAGTTCCACCTGTGAGCGAATCAGCATTAATTGAGATGATTGATATTGGGGGCCCCACCTTAGTGCGAGCCTCTGCAAAAGCCCATTCTGATGTGTTAGTTGTAACCGACCCAACTGATTACAGTGACTTATTGGAAACATTGCAGGAGGCCAATGGTGACCCAACCGGGGTAGACATTTCTACCCGTCAACGACTTGCACTTACTGCATATCAAAGGACAGCAGCATATGACGTTGCTCTGGCCAATATTCTAGCTAATAGATTGGAGTCACTAGCCGATGAAGCCGAAGCCACTCTACCTGAAAAACTCCTCATTAGTGGGGGAAATCGCGTACTTTTACGATACGGGGAAAACCCTCACCAACCTGCAGCCTTCTATCCAAATTCAGTAACAGAAGAGGAACCAACAGGTCTCGCCTCGGCAATCCAGCATGGCGGAAAGGCACTATCATTCAATAATTATCTAGATCTAGATGCCGCCCTCCGCTTCTGCCGCTCATTTATTGGCCCAGAGTGGGAACAATGGCCCCATTGTTGCATCATCATTAAACACACCAATGCATGTGGTGTAGCAATCAGTACCAAGAGTCAAGCAGAAGCATGGAAAGATGCACTTGCAAGCGACCCAGAATCGGCATTTGGATGTGTAGTTGCATTCAACACCCCGTTGAATAAAGAAACAGCTGACACCATTGGCAACCACTTTGTTGAATGTATTATCGCCCCAGGGTACGATGAAGGTGCTTTGGAAGAACTGTCAATCAAGAAAAACCGCCGAATGCTCACTATGGAAAACATGACACCACTCGATATGGAAGTACATTACCGCGAAATTGATGGCGGATGGTTGGCACAAACTGAAGGCGCACCAATCATTGACTGGAAGTCGGTGAAATGCGTTTCAAAGGCGCAAGCAAATGATATACTAATGGATTTGTCAAGATTCGGAGTTGCCATCTGCGCCCAAGTGAAGAGTAATTGTGTTGTTTTCGTTAAAGCCACAGAAACAGGATTTGCATCAGTAGGTATAGGGCCAGGCCAAACTAGCCGTGTTGAAGCAGTTCGAATTGCTGCACGCCGAGCCGGCCCTCGCGCTAGCGGAGCAGTTATGGTATCTGATGCATTTTTCCCATTCAGAGATGGAATAGATGCCGCCCATGAGATGGGCATCACAACAGTAGTTCAACCGGGCGGCTCTATTAGGGACGCCGAAGTAATCGAAGCCGCTAATGAACATGGAATGGCGATGATTTTCACTGGAACACGCTTGTTTAGGCACTAATCAGGAACTTTTCTGAATTCGTTCTGCACCGACCCATTCATCCCAACTTGAATCGAATCCTACGTAGTGGATGAGATACTTATCGCCCATGACTTCACGAATCAATGCATCCCACCATTGCCCCTTCCACTCAACTTTGACTTGTTCTCCGGTAGAGTATGGGTTGTTGAATGGATGATCTGCAGGTGGTGTAATCCACCCAGTCGGGCCAACGACATACATTGTGTTTCGAGTTTCCACTCGTGCAGTTGCCCTTTCATCGTAGGCAATCCCCAAAATACTGGAGGTGCTTACCGCACCCTCTCCAAGTTTTGGATGCGCATATGCAAACCCCTTGAGACGCCCTTCGACAATTTCAGCATCACGGATAATAACCTCGGGTTTCTGCTCGACAACTTCCCCCTCACTGCTGACCATGTACTTGGCCAATTCTCGGTAATCGATTTCAGAATCCATACTAATTCCAAGTTCTGAAAATTCAGTCAACACGTCACTGACAGAAATAGGTTCATCGCCGATTTCAGTGAGAATTTCGAAATATTTCTTAGCGGGAATGGTGCCCGTTCCGTTCTCATCGAACACTTGGAATGCTTCAATTAGTTCTTGTTCTGCACCCATGACACTTTCCACATATTCCTGAACTTCCACAGAATCTTCCTGCATGGCTTCGATTCGACCCCATTCAACATTATTCTCGACATCACCATCATCAAAGTGAATCATGAATGTGTGATCATCGTGTTCACTTGCAATGCGACCAGGGTAGTAGTGCCCGTAATTCTTCCAATTCACAAGAACACGATCTCCTGCACTAAATGGTGGAGCAGCGGGCCGAATAGTACCTGGAGCAGAACCAATGACGACCGCATGCTTTGTTTCCACTCGCGTGTTTTTTGGCACATCGATTTTGTATGTCCCATCATCATTAATGGCAACAACCGTACATCTATCTAACCAACGTGCATTGGTGGGACTATGATATTCAACATGGTCGCCAACATTGAAAGAAGCTGGCAACTCAATCTCGGGTGTTGGAGGGGGAGCAGCAGGCGCAGCAGGTGCTTGATTGACCATCCCCATTTGTTGTAATGCTGTAATAACGGCAGTTGTGACCGCAGCGGGATCGTTGTTGATGACTGTGCTGTGGACAACATCACCTCCAATTACCGAATCTTGCATACTGAGCGCTTGTTCACTGGGTGCCACTGATTCCTCAGATGTCGGTGGAGCAGGAATCCATTCGCTCCCTGTCCACATGAATTTACCATCTGGACTCAAAATAGGGTCTGACATGAAAGCAGGTCTGAATAGTGATATATGACATATCACTCTAGAATCGCTCTTATTGCTGCAAGTGTTTCAGGAGTTTTGATACCCATCATTTCTTGCTCATTTGCTATTGCAATTCCGTCTACCATTTGATTATTCATAAGACATCCTTTAACCATCTCATTCGGGTAACCCAATTCTCCAGAAACTGTGCTATAGCGATTCAATTTCTCATCAAACATTTCAGTATGCAAACCATCCAGCACTCCGTCTAAAGCCCTTCTACTGGCCCAGTAAGCGCCAATATTCGTCTCACCACGTGCTGGCATTTCTGCACCATCAAGGTGGGTTTCAACTGAACCACAAACTTGCCCTGACTTATCCCTTAGTAAAGGGGCGTATGGGTTATCCATTACTACAGTAGCCAACGTGAAATCCAAATTGTGCCTGATATGGTGCCCATAGGATCCTTCTACAGTTTTATTTTCGATCAAAGGTTGAGTACCAAATGAAACGTATACGTGCTCCACGGGCATCAACAAATGCTCAAGAGTAGTATAGACGGCGTTCCCAGTCCCTAACGCCATCTTTTGTGTAATTATTTTACAATCAACACCCCTTAATGCATCATGATATTCAGATTCTCTACCAGGCGGAATTACAACAATCAATTGTGAGAAGTCCAATGAAGACTGCATTAACTTACCAATCACAAGTTTCGTTGCTGGCACCCCACCAATCTCTAACAGCGGCTTATGAGTAGTAACTCCACCCTCTAACATTCGACTTCCTTTTCCACCACAAAGAAGCACGGCAGCGAGGGCGACCATACCCCGCCGAAGAACACCAAGCACTTCAGAATGGCGCGAGGCCCACATCGACGGCTTGATGACACCCAAGCGATTCGAGTAACCCGGAGGGCTATGAGTGGAAGCGGCTGAATTGCAAAGAATTGCACAACTCGTTGAATTAAATCGCCAGAAAATGGCACGCTTAGAGGAACAGATTAGCAAGTTACGTGAAATCCACGTTGAACAAACCGGCGTTCTTTCTGCCCTTCAGGCAATGGACAACTCAAAACAGACCATGATTCCATTAGGCGCAGGTGTGCAATTACCAACAACATCAACCAATGATGCTGTAGTGATAGATATTGGATCCGGGATTCAAGCAGAACGTCCGAGAGAAGAGGCAATTATAATCCTTCAAACAAGAATGACAGATGTAATGGAGGTATTAACCGCCCTTGAATCAGAATTCAATTCCACAGAAAAAATGGTTATCGAACTCGCAACTACCTTCAATGAAGCTGCCAACGCTTTGAAGGCTTCCGAAGAAGAAACTACATCTGAACCTGAACCCACGCAAAAATCCAGACGGCGGCGTAGAGGGACTGAATTAACCCTTGACGATTAGGTGATTAGATGGGATTTTTCGATCGATTTCGGAAGCGAGTCAAAGAGGTGGCTGAAGATACAGATCTAGAATCATTGACGGTAGAAGAAGACAGCGCGGAGGGAATTGAGGCACTTGCCACACCCACACCCTCTGAACAAGTAGAAGAGGATTGGGACAATATCGAGGAGATAGAAGCCCCAGTAGAAATTGCAGACCAAGAAGAGGACTGGGATGACTGGGACGAGGAACCCGAAACCCCAGCCGCACCCTCCATTTCTAAAAAAGAACGAAAGCGAATAGAAAGAGAAAAACGCCAACGTGAAAAAGAAAAGAAAAAGTTAGCAAAGAAAGGCATCGACATAGATCAAGTAGTCAGGCCAGACGGCTCCCGTGTTGATTTACATGTAATGCGCTCAACAACAGGCCGTAAATTAGTCGAAGTAGAACATGCACCTCGAATGTCTGTTGGTAAAAAAAAGGTGGAGACTGAAAAAGGAACATCCTTCGAAATAGACCTTGGAGGAGGGATGGTGGAGAAAGGCGGTCGAATTGTTAAAGATGGTCCCGTATTAGAAAACCTTCTCGAAGAATTAGAATTGGTTATGCTTGAAGCTGACATGGGGCGCAAGGCCATGCAAGAGGTGATCGACGCCCTAAGGATGGAGTTAATTGGAAGCCGTTTGCGCAAGGGTGCAGACCTAACCAAAGTAATTGAGGCAAGCCTTAAGCGAGCCCTTCACAGTCTACTTATCGCAGGATACTGGGATTTCAACAAGACTGTTGATAGTATGATAGAAGATGGAGACACCCCTGTGATTATCATGATGGTCGGTGTTAATGGAACTGGTAAAACAACCACCACTGCAAAGATTGCACACCGCCTCAATAATGAGGGGCGATCAGTTGTTTTAGCCGCTGCCGACACGTTTCGTGCAGGCGCTATTGATCAATTAGAAACGCATGCTGAGAGAATCGGAGTTAGGTGTGTATCCAGCGAGAGAGGCGGGGACTCTGCAGCGATCGCAAGAGATGCAGTTGAAAGTGCAAAGGCTCGAGGTGCCGATGTTGTGATAGTTGATACAGCAGGCAGGATGACCAACAAAATTAATCTCATGAACGAATTACAAAAAGTCCACAGGGTAGCACAACCACATTTAGTACTCTTTGTTGGTGATGCTTTAGCAGGTAATGACGCAGTCGAACAAGCAGTGGAATTCCAAAGAATGCTCAAATTCGATGGAGCAGTATTGTGTAAACTAGACACAGATGCCAAAGGGGGTGCCGCCCTCTCAATTGCCCATGCAACTGGCCGACCAATTGTCTTGGCTGGGGTGGGACAAGATTATGCTGACCTCAAACAATTTGACTCAGATTGGCTTCTAGAAATGATGTTTGAATAGGGTGTGATACGATGGACGAGATATTAAATTCAGACGAAAGTCAACGATTCTTCTCTTTAGTGTACATGTTGCAACGCAGTACTTTGATGAACATGGGAATGATTGCAGATGCGGAAGGAATGATCCACTTCAACTTGGGAGAGGCTAAGGAAGGAATTGACATTCTTGACACACTCAATAAAAGAACTGAAGGCAATCTGGAAGAAGTTGAAGCAACACTTCTGAAAGGAATCGTTTCTGAATTGAAGATGGCATTTGTCCGCGCACCATCTCAGCAGCAAGCAATTGAAGCAGAAAAGAATCGACAAGAGGAACTCCGTGAGACATTTGTATCCCCTGAAACCGCACCTTCTGACACACTAATTGATGATGAAGAGGAGTGAACCGCCCATCCGTTCGTTTGATGAATCAACCCGTTTTCCGAGAAGTGGTAGCCATGGTACGAGTCACCGCGTCAGACGACCCAGACGCTAACATTGTCCTCATTGTAGACAACAACCCAATGAACACCCATCGGCTTACTCAAGTATTCACTCAAAAGGGTTGGAGAATAGAAGTATGCGAGGACGGAGACCTGGCTGTAGACACTTATGTTGAACTCAAACCAAACCTCACTCTTCTTGCTCTTGATCTGCCGACAATGGATGGCCACATTGCAGCGTTAGAAATGCGCGAATCCGATCCTAACGCACGAATTGCCTTCATGTCTTCCCGCAGTCAACGAAACCTCGCAGCTGATGCTACACATTCAGCGGGTGCAGTGGTTTGGTTAGAGAAACCAGTGACCAAACAAATCATTGATGTAAATTGGGAGATGATCATGGGAGATATTCCTGAAGCACCTGGTTTAGAAGACATGGACCAACTTTATCCAGATGTTGATACCCATCGTGCAAAAAGAGACGGTGAAGAAGTTGTGGATGTGACATCTGCTTTACCACCACTTCCGGCTTTACCGACAATATCTCTCCCGGCACCCGAGGTTGCATCCACACCTGAACCAAAGAAAAAAGGAAACAAACTCAAAATCACACTCTTATTCTTGCTTTTAGCAGGGGCCGGAGTAGGTATGTGGGTATATTCAACCCCGTGGCAACAGGGTTTGATTTGAACAATCAGAAAGGCGGCTGCTGTTGAATTGGTACCGCCTGTGCCGGTACATATGGAACAATAACACTCCCTTCAGGAGCATCAAGAATAGTTTCTACTTTAGTGCTAGAACTGTGCAATAAAGTTTCATCACATTGATCAATTCGTTGATCTAGAGTAACATAGGAATTCCATTGCCACCAACTAACCACCACTAACAAACTCAACATCACAACGAATAGAATTAAGCCAAAGAAATTAGTTGCAACAGACATCAAAATCCTCCACGTTCCAACAAAGCCTCCCAAGAAACAAGTGCATATTCTTCTGCTGCACCACGAGGGTTGTTGACACCGTGTATTCCGCTGCCAACAATAATCCCATCACTTCCAGAGAGCACCGCCTTGCGCGGATCCCCATACCTTTGACCCATTTCCCCATCACCAATTGCAATATTAACACCTGGAGTCCAAATCATTTTTTTGTCACCCACACGACTCCGCAAGGACGCAACATCATCTGAATTACTTCCATTGCCAATGAAACCAAATACTCCAGAATGTGAGCAACCTGCAGCTACCATAGCATCCGTGTACCCTGGAATTTCCAAAAGATTACCGCGGCTTGACATTTGAGCGAGTAATAACACCCCTCCCTCCCTGTCAACATCAGACCACCCTGCACATAATCCATCAACGATGTCAGGCCCTGAAATCCCATGCGCAGTTACTATGTCACTCCAAGAGCGAATATCGTAAGCCCCAGCCATTTGCCCACGGCTTATTTTCCCAATATCTGCAAATTTACGGTCTTCAAAAATCAATAAGTCGTGCTTTTTAGCATGATGACACAACTCCCCCCACTCCTCAGCATCCCAATCGTCAACGAGATCGACATGAGTTTTTAGTGCTGCAATATGGGGCCCAACAAGATTAATCATTGATTTCAAATCACCCATAGTTCTCAAATCAGCAGCTAAAACCACTAAACTTTGCTTACGTGAAGCCACTTCCATATAGCGACGAGCTAGTGAATTGTCACACATTTTCCAACGTGGACCCCACACTTCACTTGCTTCCATCAGGCACGGGTAGGGTCACCACCCCTCAATCCTTCGGGTCGGAAATTATCTCCAACCTGCATCAACTACAGAGTTAACACCGTCTACGATGGTATCTTCAAGAGACATCCAATTCATACCTAATTGATCCACCGCTGGACTTGAGTCATATTCACAAGTAGTACCAATATTTGTTTTGACCCATTTTGGAGAGATTAGAGGATGAAATATGGAAATTCCATAAGCAACCAATTTTGGCGCCACAAGCTTCGGCCATTTTCGTTGAGGAACTTTCTGCCGCAACAAAGCAGCAATTTCTTTCATCCACATTGAATCATTAAACACAATGTATCTTCCTAAATTTTCTCCTTTGTCAAGAGCATTTACATGCGCAATAGCTACATCTCTAACATCCACAATGTTCACGTGCATTTTCAGAAGAACAGGAGGTTTACGTTTCAATAGGTGATCAAGGACAGACATAGATCCTTTCAGGTGTCTTTCAGACATGATTGGGCCCAGTACTATGCAGGGATTAATAGAAACGTAACGCGGTCGCAAACCTTCTTCCTGAGAATTAACCCATTCTCTTGCCATTTTTTCCGCTCCTGCTTTAGCAAGCCCGTATGCATTTGTTTTGACAGTTGCATCATCACACCAATCTTCGTTGGTAAATGTTAGTCCATTTCGATACCCCGTCCTTCGCACTGCTGCCACAGATGATGTGTGCACAATTCTCTTGACCGCACCTTCACGTTCTAACGCACTCAACAAATTTCTAGTCCCATCAATCGATGGATCTATGACATCACGCTGCGGGTCCATAGCCCCTGCATATAGGGCTGCAGCACAGTGTATAACATCCTCACAACCAACAACGGCAGATGACACAGAAGCCCTATCCAACAAATCCATTTTTACAATTTCTAAATTTTCTGAGCTAGGGAGATCAAGTAAAAATTTAGCATTCACAGGATCTCTAACAGTTGCCCGCACCTTCTTTCCATTTGCAAGGAGTTCACGTACCACATGCGAACCAATGAATCCAGCGGCACCGGTGACCAAGACAATTTCTTCGCCCATAATCTCACATCCATTCTTTGTCCATGAACTCTCCTAAGGGCCCGACCTGTGGCGGAAAGTGTCAAAGGGAGACCCTTTGAGCCGTAATCATGGCGAAAGGAACGCAAACGGATGATAACAACTCGTCCGGCCTCAAGAAATGGTTTATGCGACAGTATTGGCGCCTTCAACAATCCCAATCAATAATTTCAATGGGCTTTTGGGTAATATTGCTCACGTTAAACATCTGGCCATATATCCGATGGCGATTTGAAGATAACGAATCATTTCTCGGACTTTCCATGACGTATTGGGGCTTTGCGTCTATTGGCATAATTGTGATTTTCTTCGTCATGTTTGTAGGATGGGTCTATGATCACTTCTTTTCATTGTGGAAGGAACATCAGAACGTAATCATTGAGCGCAATCCATTTGCAACATATTTACTCACTCCCCGGGACGCCATAATAATCGGACATCTTTCTACGGCTTTGAGATCACAACACCCTGATGATGAAAAAATCCAGGCGCAGTGTGATTGGATGGAGAAATGGATTGCTACAACCCCCGACCTTGAAGTCTTCCGAAGAATGGTTACCGAATTAGATGCTAAATTGGGCGAACCTGTTCCAGAATTCACCTTCTTGCCCGATGGAGCTGTTGAAAAAGCTCGAAATACAGCCCGCAAAGATCTGATGAAGCCCGATGATAATTGAGGTGTTGAAATGCGAATTGTAGGGATGGTTCCAGCCCGCCTCGGCTCCAAAAGACTGGTTCGTAAAAACCTGCAGGATTTGAATGGGCACCCACTCATTTCATACGCCATTAGAGCACTACAAAGCATCCCAGTAATCGATGAAGTCTACGTGTCCACAGAAGCAGAAGAAATTGCTGAAACTGCACGAGATTATGGTGCCACCCCAATCATGAGGCCCCCCGCATTAGCCGAAGATCACATTCGAAGTCAAGATGTGTTTCAGCACTTTGCCTCAGAAGTCGAATTCGACATCCTCGTAATCGCTCAGGCAAACAGCCCAAATGTCCAAGCAAGTAATATCGAGAAAGGAATTAATTTGATGAGAAAGAACGATTTATGGGAGGTCCGTAGTGTGAACAACGAAGGTTTAGAAAATGGAGCATTTTGGATTTTGAAAAGAAATACAATTGCATGGGAGGGCCTTTCTTGTTACTTCGGAATCGTAATCGATGACGCTGTTGACATTCATACCACAGATGATCTCCATGCAGCAAAGGAGATGATGGAATAATGTTGAAAGTCAGTGTAATTGTTACGAATTACAATTACTCCTCGTTCATTGGTCGATGCTTACGCTCATTACTTTCTCAAAGTATGCCGACCGAAGAATATGAAGTCATAGTAGTGGACGATGGGTCCACAGACAATAGTCGCGAAATCATCGAATCATTTGGAGATAAAATCAATGCAATATATGTTGAAAACGGGGGCGTTGCCAAAGCATCCAATATTGGAATTCAAGCCGCAAAAGGACCCTTTGTAATGCGGGTCGATGCTGATGATTACGTGAACCCACATATGTTGCTAATAATGAGTGAGGCCCTATTTTGGAACCCTGACTTTGGGTTTGTATATTGTGATCATTTTCGGGTCGATGAGCGTGAAGAACGAGTTGAAAGAATCCGTCTAAATACAGTTGATAAATTATACAACCACGGTGCAGGCATTCTATTTCGAAAGGCGAATTTAGAGAGTCTAGGTTTGTATGACGTAGATATTGACAATTGTGAAGATTTTGATTTACTCATTCGTTACCTGAAGAATTGGGATGGTTACCATGTCAAAATGCCATTATATCGGTATACACAGCATGGAAATAGCTTGACAGACAATATTGAACAGCGGACAGAACGCGAAAAAACAGTACGCGAGAAACACAATTTGTATCCAGATTATACTCATGAGGCATCTAGAATATTAGATGGTAAAAAAATAGATGGTCAGGAGTAGAACAAGATGAGAGAAATAGAAATAGGCACACGTACAGTCGGATTAGGACACCCATGCTTTGTTATTGCTGAGGCAGGAGTAAATCACAATGGAGAACTTTCTAGGGCCATTGAATTAATCGAAAAAGCCGCCGCGGCGGGGGTTGATGCCGTCAAGTTTCAAACATACAAAGCATCGAAATTAGTGGTGAGAGACGCCCCACGATTTTGGGACTGGGAGGGCGAATCCGATTCTGAAGGGACACAATACGATTCATATTCCCAACTCGACGGCTTACCCCTTGATGCGTATCCTGTGATGTTTAATCGGTGCGAAGAATTAGGTGTGGAATTCATGTCAACCCCCTTTGATTTTGAGAGTGCAGATTTCCTTGATGAACTGGGGATGCGGGCCTACAAAATCGCTTCTTGTGATTTGACAAACCATCCCTTCCTTGCGCATGTGGCAAGTAAAGGGAAACCAATGTTTCTTTCAACAGGTACATCTACAATTGAAGAAATTCAGGCCGCAGTCAATGTTGTTCAAAAAGCAGGGAATGAGAAATTAATGCTCATGCATTGCACATTAACATACCCTACACCATACAAAGACAGCAATCTTCGAATGATGCAGACTATGATGGAAACGTGGCCAGACATCCCTATCGGATTGTCTGATCACACACTGGGAATCTCAATTCCTGTTGCGGCCGCAGCCCTTGGTGCAACAAGCCTAGAGAAGCACTACACCGTCGATAAAACACTACCAATGTCTGCTGACCATTGGTTAAGCGTTGATCCCCCTGAGGTTACAATGATGATTGAGATGATGCGCCAAGTAGAAGTGGGACTTGGGAGTGCTGAGAAGAAACCAGTCGAAAGTGAATTAATCGCGATGAGCAATGCCCGACGAAGCGTAGTTAGTGCTTGCAATATTCCATTAGGGACTAAAATTACTGAAGATATGCTGACACAAAAGCGACCAGGCCACGGAATATCTCCCATTGAACAACATAAAGTGGTGGGCATGAAAGCAAAGGTGGACATTACCGAAGACCGCCTAATTCTTTGGGACCAACTTGAGTGAATGGAGTCGAACCCATGCGCATCCTAATTCATGGAAGCGAACGACCATTACACATTCAACAATTCATCCCACTGATGAAATTACTCGATTCAAATCCAAATTCTGAATATATTTTCTTCCAGTCGAAATCTGATTTACCAATTCAACCAACGAACAAATTATTTCATAGAATTCGGGATTTCTGTTGGGATCGTTTCAACTATGCTCGAAACTCTTTCAATCCAAAAGATTGGCGTTGGATTTGGAAACAAAAAGGACAAGGTCCAAACAAATTAGAATCTCCTGCAGAGCAATGGGAATTCCCATGCCCTCCAACAAAATCGAATATCCCATGGAAGCCAGACCTCGTTATTGGGACAACACCGCATGAAGGACATATGCGCTACCAACTAATACCGTGGGCAAGCAAAAATAACATCCCAATTCTTTCAATTGACCATGGAGCACCCATGGTTCCTTATTCATTTGGAAACTATCGTGGTTCGATGATGGGTTGCACTGCAAACGCAGTTTGGGGCGAAGTTTCGAAAACAATCAATACAGGTTATGGTGCACCATCCACCGGTCAAATAATCACAGGTTCCCCAACTCTTGATGAGTTATCCTCCATGGACGTATCAAAGAAAACATCCCGCAAACAAATTCTCTTAATGACCACACATCGTGAACCACTTAAATCGGCTATGGATTCAATGATGGAGCGAGTCATTGAGCAATACATTTCCAATACAGAATTCGAAATTGTAGTCAAACCCCACCCTGTTGAATTAATCAGAGGCACATTACAAAAATTACCTCAAGAAATCCGAATAATCACCGAACAAGGTGATTTGCATGCTTGTATGCAAGCAGCACACTGTATTGTTTCTCCTGCAACATCTGTCATTATTCCAGCACTTGCAATGGGGATACCATTTGTCAACATCCTGCAACCAGGCAGTGGTTTAACCGATGAAAAGGAACTCCAAATCTTGAATCAACACATTGGTTTAGCCACTTTCACCCCTGAACAACTTGAGGATGTAGTTGAAGGCCGATTAACTCCCGATCCCAATGAGTGCAAAATTGCATTCGAGCGATTGGGCTACAAAGCAGATGGGCAAAATGCAGCTAGAGTATTACATCTAGCAAAACACATCGTCTTGGGCAATGAACCCGATACATGGACAGACCCATTTAATTGAGTCTAGCCATCAACGTTCGGCCAGCAAAGGATTGTTCAATATCTGTTTCTGAAACGGTGACTAGACCACTCCCATCAGTAAGAGTAATTGCGTGGAAGTTACCTATTTGCAGCAAACGCTCCCCTTTTGCCGGTAGCACTCTCATCTCACTTTCACGTAAGAGAACCCCCTCTTCCACACGTGCGATCCAGAGAGGCGCACGCCACCGGAAAACACGTTCATTTATGGCACTCCTTCTTGTGTAAATAAGATGCAAACCTCCTTTGGTAACCACCCATCGCTGTTGGGTTGTATCTGTAACCAAAGGCATACCATCGTCAAATTCCCAATTTGTAATTTCTGACCAGTTTAATCCATTATCAGATATTGACCAATAACCCCGCCCATCTTCAGCGCGTATTGTCATCCAATATTTCCCCCCCGATTCAATTAGCGAAGGCTCAAGCAACCCCCTCCCTGCCTCCAAATTAAGTGAGTTACTATTATCCAGAACCACAATCTCCTCTGCTGTAACAGAAAGTTGCAGAACTGCAACCCCCCTTCCCCCATCTGAATTAGTATGTGAAACAGGCAAAAGAATCGAACCATCCTCAAGCGTTACCCTTTGCGCACAACCAGCATATAACGAACGAGCGCACCTTTTATCATCCCACTTAAGGAACCGACGTTCAGACCAAAATCCATCCCGATCAAGAAATGTGTAAATGGTTTTTCTATTCTCATTAGCACTAGCTAAAACCCCATTGCAATAATACACATTTTGGCCGATTAGAAGCAAGCGACCATCTGCTAATTCGGAAGGAACAACATCACAAACAGCTTCTTCCCATTCTCCTTCAACTCCAGCATTAAACACTGATCTTTGCAAACTTGTAACTGGAACAGGCTCACTCCAATTTCGCCCCCTATCTTCACTCCATGCAATATGTACACCCTCATAGCCATCTTCAGCATTGATTCGTTGACAAGTCATAACCAACCGACCGTCGGCCAATTGACATGTCCTTGGAGAAAACCATGCCCCAACATCAGAAACCGCCGGCCATATCACCGTTTGTTCGATTTCCATGTACCCTGATACCCCCTCCATCTTTTTTGTCCTCCCGTCTGCACATCACGTTCAAATCAAAGTGATATCCCCCACCCCCACATGGGTCGGCGCCTCCAAGCGACAATCATCGCCTTCCTGTTTATTGTTACAAGTTTCACTGGATGTCTAGGCTCTAAAACGGTTAAAGAAACAGAAGAAATCGAATCCTACCCTGATATTTACAAACGTCATGAATTGAATTGGAATATGAGCCACACCCACTCTTTCCTTCTCAATACTGGCCCATATTCTGTATTGGATGTTCAGGAAGAAACAATTCAAGTGGATACAACGGGGGTGTGGGAGGGTGGCCCAAATTCCGCCGAAGTTCACCTTTCTTATTGGCTCCCTTCAAACACTGTATCTGGTGAAAAAGTACCAGTAATTGCAATCGTTAGCCCCTATTTTTCATATGGCCAACCAGGTGATGAATCCAATCCAACCAACATCGTTGGTGCAGGGCGAGGTGCCTTTCTCTATGACAATTTCATTCCACATGGTTATGCTCTAGCCCAAGTAGCAGTATTTGCAACCGAGGAAAGTACAGGATGTTTTGATTATCGAGGTGACGGCGAAGGCCTCAGTATTCACACTGCAGTTGAATGGCTAGGCACCCAAAATTGGAGCAATGGGAATGTAGCGATTTACGGCAAATCATACGAAGGCGCCACAGCTTGGGAAGCCGCAGCCCAAGGTAGCGACCATCTCAAAACGATAGTTCCCATTTCAGGGACAACAGCACTCGGCCCTCTTCTTTACAAAAATGGAAGTGCTGAAGCGCGTAGTCAAGTGATGCATTCTAATTATGGAGGTAGCATATT
>JASLKH010000079.1 GCA_030747675.1 Candidatus Thalassarchaeaceae archaeon
CAGTGGCTATCCATTCATGGCCCATACCGCCAGTGTCGCCGGTGTCGTGAATGGCACCTACATGTATGAAAATGGAGATTGGGGCATGTTCCATGAACTGGGTCACAATCACCAATGGATGTCCTCGACATTGCCAGGGAATACAGAGACAACTTGCAATCTGTATTCGATGTATTTGATGGACGAACTAGTCGGCCTTACCGGACATGGGGCAATGTCACTAAGCAACCGGCAGGCTCGAACTGAGACTTACTTCAACAACGGCGCTCAAATTTCCTCTTGGTCGGTCTGGACCGCATTGGAAACACATATTCAAATCCAAGAAGAATTTGGTTGGGCTCCGTTTACCGCAGCCTTCCAAGAATATTATTACAATTACACCAGCCAACCCTCTGGTGATTCAGCGGAATTCAACCAATGGGCTATTCAAATTTCGTTGAATACCGGTCACAATTTGCTGCCGTTCCTAAACGCTTGGGGTTTCCCATTGATTCAGTCAAGTTGGGATGCAGTCGATCACTTACCGGTGTGGAACACCGATCCGCTCAGGGGTTGGGTCAACGAATATGATGCAATTTTCCGGGACACCAATACGGCCAATATTAACAACAGTGCGGCCGATCTTGAATGGGATGTCTACGACAATGGAACAAATACGAATATGACTGTTTGTTGGGGGCTATTCGATGGCGGTAACAGTACAATGAGTTGGACAAATTGTGCGAATTTAGGAACTACAGCCGTGGGTGACTGGCAACATTCGGTGAGTGGATTAGTGAGCGGACAAACTTATCATTGGCGTGTAATGGGTGAAAATGGGAATGGTCAAACTTGGACAGATGCCGAGTCATTCATCACAACATAGGCATCCGTCACCCTCATGACTGATTCGCGGCCGTAGGCCGCGTGATGTCCGACGTCCTCGAGGCGGAAATTGTTCATTCTGGCGGTTTCAAGACCGGATGGATTGATGTTGGTGAGAAAGATACTTTCCGCTATATCTGGTGTTTCTTTTTCTATCTTGGATTTATTTTACCATTTGGTTTCATGTCTTACTGGACTCATACAATTGCAATTGGCGAATTGGATATGAACAAGTATCTGGTTGCATCAATGTGGATGGTTGCTTCAATCCCATTTTTCCTACGACCGATTTGGGCCCAACCAGTTGAACGTCTGCAAGCATTACCATTGGGAAAGCGTCGATCTTGGATGCTCTTTGGTTCATTAGGACATGCAATTCTTTTCATTCCATTAGGATTCATTGACATTGGCGAACAACCGTGGTTATTCATTGGTGTAATCGTCCTCTGTATGATTCCAAGGCTATTCGCTGAACAAGCGGTTGCAGGGATGATGGCTGAAAGTGTTCCCAAATTAGGTCAATTCAATTCAATCATTAATTTTGCTTGGCGTGGTGGAGGTACAATTTTGATTCTTCTAATGGGTTGGTTTGTAGCAGCCGGAACAGAAAGTCCATTTTACAAAGATGGTTCATTAGATTATGCAGCGGTTCAACTTACTACTGTCATTATTGGCTTTGTAGCCGCTTTATGTGGAATTGGAATTACACTACTAATGAAAGAGGGTAAAGCCTTACGGGGTCCGAATTCTAAGAAAAAGGAGAGGTTTGCAAAAACTTTGCAATCCGCTATTGATGACGATTCTCTACAATTTCCTGAAAATGCCTCCACAGGGCAAAAAATACTTGCAGCAATGCGGACGAAAACTGCCTGGTTGGTCTTACTTTGCTGCTTTTTACTTCCACTTGGTGATGGGTTTGAGGCATGGTTCATCAATTATCAAAAAGAAGTCATGGGATTCTCAGCAGCCAAAATCACGTTCTGGTCAAATATTTTCATTATTTCTAAATTTCTAGGAGTAATTGGTCCTTGGTTGTCTGATCATTATGGCCGTTCGAAGATGCTTAGGTTGTATGCTCTTGGGTCAATTAGTTGCTATCTTGGTTTGGCAGGGGCAATGGCTTTCGGAGCACCTGAAATCGCAATTCTAATTCTCTGGATGCCAACATTGTTTCTCACGGATTGGATGATGTTCACATTCATCACGATATGGGCTGAAGTTAGCGATCCAAGATTGGGTCCAACCCACATGTCACTATACCAAACAACTCATGCCATATCTGGGACTTTTATCATGGTGGGATTGGGAGGTCTTCTCTTGTATGCATCAGGCGATTCCTATCCTTTGCTCTTTGCAGCAGCAGCTTTGGGACCAGTCTTAGGTTTGAACCTCTTTACTAAATTCAAGTTAGAAGAAGAGGTGCGTGGAACGGATATCATTGATATTACTGAACGAGTGGAAAATATCCAAGCAAAATTAGCTGCAACCCCATGGGGTGTAGAACCTGTGGACAACTCTAGTCGACGAAGGTTGGCCATTGCAACTGGTATCGTGGGGATTTTACTTACTGCTGTTTTATTTGGTGGTTCAAAGTTTTTATTTGATTGGGATGAAGAGAATACTACTGAGAATTGGACCTTAGGAGATTGGAATCAAACTATAATTTTTGTTGAATTCGCTCAAACTACAGGTGGTGCTCCGGTAACGGCTACCTTCGAAGTCCCTTCTTCTGAAGGTGGTGTATTGTTTGGTAATTTCATGGTCTTGTATGAAGGCGACAATAGTGCGGGCACATCCAATGTGGAATGGAAGGTTGAATTTACAATGCCCAGTCGTGGAAACTTCTCAGATGGTGGTAACGCCTCATCATGGAGCAATGAGGCTAATTGGCAAAGCCTCATGGATATCTCATTTGATGCGCAGCAACCAAATTTGACCGGCTACGAATCAGAAGAGGATTTACTGCAAGCCCTAGATAGTATTTCACGAGAAATGTGGTGGGGCCATTCGAGGGGGACTTGGACTCTAAAGGTGACCCCTACTGACTTGGGGTTATTACCTGGAAATCAAGCGACATTCAGGCTAATTATGTCAGCCACTCATTTGGTCAAACCATCAACTGTACTGCAAGACGGATTCGTGAATGTGTCCACTACTACCTCAGAGGTTTCACATACCTATGGGCAAGCAATCGGGGTTTTAATTGGGTTTCCTGTGTTACTAGCCACACCTTTCCTTGTCTGGGTAGCGACCCAAGATCCTGAGAAAATATTGGATTAATTACCACTCTGCATGGCTTCCATCTGGATGCGACCATACACTTGGTGGATGTGGATTCCACATGTCCATGTGTTCATCAATTCGGTCTTCTTGAATCCTGACATCTAGGCCGGGTCCAGTCGGAATCTCAACATAGCCTGCCTGAATTTCAAAGGGTCTTTCGAGCAACTCAAAAGCCCAATTCTGTCCACCTCCTGGAGAACCTCCGCCTTGACCTGCACCGCCTAGACTCTGGAATTCTTGAATCAGATGGGCTGGACTGGTTGCAGCAATTTGCATCGAAGCAGCAAATTGTATTGGTCCATATGGGCAGTGAGGTGCTAAGGATATTTGTGCTGCACTGGCCATGGCTCCTATTTCAATTGTAGAACGTATTCCCCCTACCATTGAAACGTCTGGCTGAATGATGTCGATTACGGGATTTGGAAGTATATGTGTTGCAAATGAGTGAGGGCTTCTCAAGCGTTCTCCAGTTGCAATTGCCACGGGTTGTGCAGTCCTCAATGCTCGAAGATCTGCAATGTGGCTGGCTGAACCATCTGGTAAACATGGTTCTTCAATGAAAAATAAATCATACGGTGACAACGCATGAATTGCCCTTCTTGAAGCTGCAGGAGTCAAGCGACCATGTAAGTCTACAGCCAAATCAATATGACTCCCCACAGCATCACGTACTGCTTGAACTACATCGACCATTTCTTGGAGTGAATTTCTAGAAACAATACCCTGAGTTGGTCCGGCAGGACTCACTTTCACTGCAGTCATGGATTGTGAAATGGCTTCAATGGCCGAGTTAGCAAACTCTTCAGGATTACGACCCCAGAGGTTTCGATAGACACGTACTTTGTCTCTAACACGTCCACCCAAAAGTTCGTGAATTGGCGCTCCGAGTTCTTGCCCCTTCAAATCCCACATTGCCATTTCTAAAGCACTGATGGCAGTATCCATGATTGGACCATCTCTCCAGAATCTCGATTTGCGCAATACCTCAATTGTTCGAGTGATGTCATGGATACTAGCTCCTTCTACTCGTTCACCTAATGCGTTTAGCGCATTTTCAACTTCTTCATGTAAATCTCCAATGGCTTCTCCCCAACCTACAGCCCCATCTTCAGTTTCAACTCGAAGTAGAAGCCACCGAGGCGGACATCGCACACAACATGCGGAACGAATAGTGCTCACGTATCGGTATGGCAGCGCTGGAGTTCCATGAACATGTCCCGAGCGATTGGACGTTCAATCCCCATCCAAATATCAGAATTCCCAACTGGGTCATTTAGATCAGAACCGCATAGATTTGCACCCATCCCGATGCAAAAGGCGCCACGTTGGAGCCATTTGAAAGCAGTTTGACAGTCTATGCCTCCTACGGGGATCCAAGGGGTTTCTATTAAGTCTAAATTCTCCAATTCCCAATTACTGGCTGGAAACAATTTCACAACTTTAGCTCCATCTTCAATTGCCCTCCGCAGATCATGAGGGTTTGCGACTCCAGGGATTGCCAGCAAACCTTCTGCATGGCATCGCTCAATCATATGTTCTGGATTAGTTGGAGATAACACGAATTCAGCACCTGCTGCAGCACAATCTTGAATTTGACTTGAGTCCAATAGAGTTCCAACACCAATCATTATTTCGGAATGGCTGAGCCTTTTGTGTAGATGTTCTACCACCTCAAGAGCGTTGGGGCTATCGAGGGTGACTTCGATTGCAGTGCATCCCATTTCTGCCAATTCTAATCCTCTTTCTAGCAGGCGTTCGGGGTTGGTGCCTCGAAGAATTGCAATTACCCCTGCGGAGCGAAGGCGTTGTAATTTCGAATCAACTAATTCGACCATCGATATTCCTCACACTTCCAATGTACGGTGCATCCCCTCTTTCCAGTCGCGTCTACTTTCGTAATCATCTAATTGTTCACGTGAAACAGTTGATACGTCACCAAATGAATTTTGATTCAGTGCGGCTAGTAAATCACCTCTTAGCGCACCGATTAATGGGGAGACTGGACCATGGCCGTGTTCGCATAGTGCATCGATGAATCCAGCTAACCAAGCATCACCGCCGCCTAACATTTCAGTAGGAGAATGAATAATCGCATCATCTTCTGTTGAATCCACCCCAAAGGCATGAGCTACAACAGACCATCGTTTTTGTTTACCATTTGATTCGGGACGCTTGAATGTGCAACAAAGATACGGAATCAAAAACCGTAGGCGTAGTTCAGATAAAGCCTCGATATTTTCTTCGTAATTGGTAGGTATATTGAGTCCTTCTAGTGAAGCAATGGATACTAGGCTTCCAGGAGATAGTACCAAAATGTGAAGCATTCGCATGCGTGGACGTATTATCTCCCACAATTTCTCTATGCTACCAAGTTGAGGTCGATGGTTCAGATCCAGAGCGATGAGTGTTCCATCAAGTTCAGCAAATGTCAGAGCACTGCCCCAAGCAGAGCGAGGCGAATGCCCGAGTAAGGGGGTGATTCCACTTGTCACCAACCACCGTGCACCTGTCAAAATCGCACGCCAATCGAATTCTGCAGGTTCGAGATTTGCGAAGGAAGAATTTGAGCGTTGGTATTCTACTGATTGGAGTGATGAATCAACAGTGTAAGTGCCCACTGAATGTTTTGAGTTGCGCAAATCCAGATACACACCGGATTTCTCTGCATTATTGCGTATTAATTTTTCATCTTCAGGCAGTACACTAACCCAACTGGTTTTCATGCCAAGTTGAGATAAAGCACAAGCAACATTGTATTCTGAACCCCCTGGTGTGATTTTTGAATCGAGAGTGCGGTGCATGGCTTCACCAAAGCAGACCACTCGCCCAGGTAATGGTCCCGCTGCCATACTTGTGCCACACAGCACTTGAACTCAAGCATTCCCGTAGTCGCAACCCTCATCTATGGTCGTGTTTTGGAGACAATATGGACCGCACCAACGCCTCAGATGGTGGTGGTGGAAATGGAAACAATATCGCAATTTATTTTGGATGGATTTTGACCATAGTTGGGGGGCAACTCGTATCCACCTTTGGACTAGCGTTTTTAGGGATGCTAGTCATGGGAGTAATTATTCTCATTGGCGGATACATTGGTAAGGTACAAAGTGGCCCTAAAGGGCCGGTTTGGAATACAGTTGGAGCAATCGCTTCGCTGATTGAAAACCCCGATTATTCTCCACCAGTAATGCATTCGCCTCAAAGGGGTACTTCGAGACAGGCGCAAATGGATGCTGAATTTCATGGCGATAATATTCAAGAATTCCGTAGGGATAACATTCAAGAATTTCGAGGAGATAATGTGTCTAATTGGACCGAGCATGATGATCCCACAAATGCCCCCGAGGGCTTTCCTTCAGCAGTCCCCAAAGATTTTCATCAGCCAGATAGATTTTGGCATAAACCTGAAGAACAATTTAGTGACCCCTTTGCATGAGGTGTGGTAATGGTCCATAAAGGTGCAAAGTGGACAATGGGGCTTGGTGGCGTTGCCCTCTTAATTTCGATGATATTCCTGGTGTACGGGCTTGTAGGTATAGCCGGTATGGAATCAGAAGAACATTGGACAGGGACTGCTCCAACTACTGCCGACCTCCCTCTTTCGGACATGGATTATTACCAAATCTTCGTTGAAGATTCGAGTACTGAAGTGAAATTTGCCTCTAGCGAAATCGAATTCATAGGTTGTGAAATGGATGATGCCACTGACTTTTGTGGGACTACGAGTAGTTCTGGGGCAACATATATTGGTGACTTAAATGTCTATACTGATGGCAATTATACAATTGAATTTACAGGTTCTGGGGCTGTTGAGATTTGGATTGTTGCGGTTGACCCTGAGGATATTTTTGCATTTGGTTTTGGTACATGCACTTGCTGCCTTGGCGGGATTTTGTTATTGATAGGGGCAATCTTGTCCTTTACTCTAAAGAACAATAATACTCAATCTAATTTAGTGTTGGTCGATCCAAATACGGGGCAATTGGTTTCTCAACAACCAACACAAAATTCTGATGGGTCACCTGGAGCAGTTGTCATCCATCAACCACCTCAATACACAGACGATCCTGCAATGCATCATTACAATGAACTCTTAGCTCAAGGCTACGACCCTTCAAAGGCAGAGAGTTACGCCAGGTTAAGGTTCCCTGATTTCAAAGCGCCCTGAACCTCAAACCTCTTAAGTGTCAAACTTCCCATAATGTATTATGCACATCTCTGCGAAAATATGTTTGGCTCTTGGCCTTGTTGCAGGTATAATTGGTGCTGTTTTAATGGCAATAGGTGTCGATACACTTAGCGATATTGAAGAGTTTCAGTATGAAGGAATCACTTCCGGCGAACTATCAGTCGATGATAAAGACGGTAAAGGCGACCTAGGGTTTACCATTTACATTGAAGGTGAACCAGGGGATTCT
>JASLKH010000080.1 GCA_030747675.1 Candidatus Thalassarchaeaceae archaeon
GGCGCTATGCTTTACAGCCTTGGAGGAGGAGGTGTTGGAACACCAGCACCAGGATATTTGCCGGGCGAAGATGGCGCCCTTGTAAGCACACAACAAGCTATTCTTGTTGAAGCAGTGCTTACATTCCTACTTATGATTACAATCATGGGCACGGCTGTAGATTCCCGAGCACCAGCAGGAATTGCTGGTTTTGGAATTGGACTTGTGGTTATGGCAGATATCATGATGGGTGGTCCATTGACTGGAGCAGCAATGAACCCAGCACGCTGGTTTGGCACTTGGATATTTAGCGATATGGAGAACAATATTGATTTGATAATTTATACAATTGGTCCAATTCTTGGCTCATTACTCGGAGTACTTCTTTGGGATAAGATGATGGATGCACCAAGCGACGAATCATAATCCATCCGTAATTTTCTAATCGGTGGGTTTGAGGCAGAGACTTGTTCAGGGTAGTCTATGGGCGAAGCTTACGATGCACTAATGTCTCGAATGAAAGAAATTGAAACAGTAGGGCAAATACAAGGTTTACTTGGCTGGGACCAAGAAGTGATGATGCCACCCAAAGCTGCGCCCCTGCGTGCCGAACAGCAGGCATGGCTAGCTAGAACTAGTCACTCAATGATGGTTGATTCAAGTATGGGCGACGTATTGGCGGCAGCAGAAATGGAAGATGTGGGTGAGGAGATTGCTGCTGGAAATCTCCGTTTGATACGTGATGCATACGATAAGGCTACCAAGAAACCTGCAGATTTTGTAGAGCGTTTTGCACGCCATAAATCTAAATCTATTGGTTCTTGGACTGAAGCACGAGAGAAGAATGATTTCTCTATATTCCGCGATGACCTTGCAGAGATGATCGAACTCAATCGGGAACTTGCAGGTTATCTTGGGTATGAAGATAACCCGTATGATGCCTTATTGGATATTTATGAATCAGGTCTATGTGTGGCTCAAGTAGATCCTTTGTTCGCAGGTCTTCGTAAAGCATTAGTTCCATTGATTGCTGCTGTTGGGGATTGTGAAGACCCTGACATGTCATGGATAACATCTAACAATTGGCCTGAGGAATCACAAGCTCAACTTTCACATGGTATATCAACCGCTATTGGATTTGATTTCGATGCAGGTCGGCGTGACAAATCCACTCACCCTTTTTGTGGAGGTGCTAATCCAGATGATGTGCGCTGGACTACTCGGTACGACGAAGAAGAACCATTTGGGTCCCTCTACGGGTCACTTCATGAAACGGGTCATGGGTTGTATGAACAAGGCCGCCCGCGGAATCTGGATTTCCAGCCCGCGGGTCATGCTAATGGCCTAGGTGTACATGAATCTCAAAGTCGGTTATGGGAAAATCAAGTCGGGCGTTCTCTTGCATTCAGTGAGTGGGCAATTCCACATTGGGGCGAATACTTTGCTGAAAATATGGAAGGAGTTACTGGTGAGATGTTGTGGCGCAGTGTGAACTTGGTTGAACCAAGCCTGATTAGAGTGGAGGCTGATGAAGCAACCTACAATTTGCACATCATGATTCGATACGAAATTGAGAAACAACTCATCAATGGAGATTTGGACATAGATAATTTGCCAGATGCTTGGGATGATATGTATGAGAAATTCCTTGGGATTCGATCACCTGATAGGAAGCAAGGAGTCCTCCAAGATATCCATTGGTCGATGGGAGCATTCGGCTATTTCCCGACATACACGTTGGGGAACTTGTACAGTGCCCAACTTTTAGCTGCAGCCCGTGCAGATATTGAAACAGGTGAAACATTAGAAAAAATGTGGAGCAGAGGGCAATTTGAACCTCTTCTAAAATGGATGCGCGACAATGTGCACTCGCGGGGCAGCATTGTTTCTCCGGCAAGCCTGATAGAAGAAGCAACAGGGAACCCCCCCACACCCCAACCCTTCATCGATTATTTGAAGGCTAAAATTGGGAAGTTGTATGGCTTATCTGTTTAGGTAACTATCATGGAGGAGAACTCGTCCGGGGACATTATGGAGAACGCTCCTTTGCGTAACCTCCGGCAGGTGGCTTGGTTTGAGAGAACCATGGACGCGAGTATTGGTGCATTGCATCTTACGGACGACCGTTTGTTTGCTGGCGATTGGGCTGGCACCATTCTTTGCTGGAACTTAGAAGGTGAGGAATTGTGGCGTGTGCAGACCAATGATCGTGTATCTGGATTTGATTCTGGAGGAACAAATCTCTATGCTGTTTGTGGACGAGACATTGTTTGCATTGACTTCGACCTAGGGGAAATTCAATGGAGTGTGGAATTAGAAGGTAGTTCAGACCTAGTTGCTTGTACATCAGACGGTAGTACTGTGCTAACCACCTCATCAGTATTTGATATTGAAGTAAATGATTTCATGGAATCAACATGCTGGAGATTTGATTCAACAGGTACTCTCCTAAGGAGAGACACACTTGGCGAAAGACCATGGTTCATAGAAATACGTGATGATGGTTGCGGTCATCTTGCATTGGGCCGCCCAAGGTGCGGAATGGTACGAGTCGACATGGAGGGTTTACATTGGTACCCTCTGCCCAGTCAATCACCCACAACTTGTGGTTTGACTGATCCAGACCACATAGTGATTGGGCACGTAGATGGAACGTTGACATGTATTGATTCAGGTTTTGTTCTTGAAGAAGGCCAATTCCCAAAACAACCCGGTTCGATTAGAAGTTTGGACAGCACACCCAATGGTTTGGTGATATCGGTATCAATGGATCCAGGCAATAAAATTGAAAGCCTTGCCCGAGCATATGATTGGGATGGACACCTTCGTTGGCAAATGGAAACAAATAGCGGCCGTAAATTTGAACATGTAATTGATGGCCCCGACTTGAATGAAAACCCCTCAGTGTGGCTGATGTCGTGGAATGGAAAATTATCTGAAATCGCAGTAAGGGCTGAAATCGATGGTAATCCCGAAGTACGATTTGAATCTAATTCTAGAGTAAATACTTGCATTTCCAATGCAGAATATATTGCAATTGGATTCCACGATGGGAATTTAACCATTGTTCAAGGTGAACTTTTGAATCGTCGCCTATCTGCAGATGAAGATGAGGAAAAATCACATAGGTCAGATCTGGCAGCAAAGTTGAGAGCTCTGCGTGGTTAATTTTCTAACATTTTCTTGGAAGGCCCAATTTTTCTCCAGTGGAATAAAGGGTCACTGTACCTTATTTCGAATGGAAAACACGTAATTTCATACAAAGGTTTATCGGCCACCGTATCCCAAGTGACTTTTGCCGCTCCCGAGGAGTGGTGTCGGGACGCCAGCGTCACCGGCAGGCCCCAGCCCACAAGGGACCCAAATCGGGAATCGGCAGTGGGCCATTGTACACAATCTTTGGATTGTGAATGGTGGGGTGTGCGCGCGTTCGCAAGTTCGCTAACGCAGACCCGCAGGAGACGAACACTTACTTCGGTAAGTGGATCGATCTGTGAACGTGTGGGAGAGCTGGTCTCAAACACATATCGCACTTCGGTGCAACACAGGCTTGACTTTAGTTCGCAAGAACGGGAACCGGACAGAAGGAATATTGAAAGCAATAGGGAAATGAAGATGATGAAGGGAATCACTGGAAGCCGCAAGGTGACCTCAGGGACCTGAATGAAACGAAATTGAACTTTTATGATCAAGAATGCCGGCTGAATCGAATGAACCTTGACAAACTCCTGTGTCAGAAATCATAGGCAGCAATGCTTGTGATATGCTGATGGGACGGTGAATACTGCAGTTGAAACCGGCCCGGAATGGGATGAAGCTGCAAAGTGAAATCCTATTCGAAGGGGATAGGGGGTAACAGCAATGTTACTTTCTACTTCAGGAGGAATTCTCGTCAGAGTAAGACCGAATGAAGAGTTGTGCACTCGTGAGAGAGTACAATGCCCAGGGCGCCGGCAAGGAGCAATCCGAAGGAGCAATCCGAGTCGGTACCATGGAAGAGAAAAACATCTTCGGATGTTGGACGACGCCAAGGGAATCAGGACAGGAAACTGTACTGGGCGTCCAGAGGGAAGGCCGATGCTCCGGCATCGTGCCAACCCAACCGGGATTCTGAAAACATCTCCGGATGTCGGAAGGGTTACGGATGCGGAGACTGGCTGGCGGGAAAAGATCTACTCGATTGAACCCCGCCAGCCAGCACTCCCAACTTCCTCTTTTGAGGATAAAGGGCCTTCCTTCCAAATCACCTTTTCATGATTGCTACTCTTTTACAATTGTACGTTTGTTTTCTTTACTTATGCTCGGGGGCCAATCATTTCTTCAGGACGCACCCATGCATCAAACTGATCGTTAGTCAATAAGTTCAATTCTAGAGCAGATTGTCTTAATGTGATGCCTTTCTCATGTGCATTTTTTGCAATTTTCGCTGACTTGTCATAACCAATGTGATTGTTTAATGCAGTGACAAGCATCAATGAATTTTCTAGATGAGATTGAATTGCATCTGAATTAGCCTCAAGCCCCATGACACATTTGTCAGCGAATGCTCGACAAGTATCAGCCAAAATCCGTGTGCTGTGTAGTAGATTATGAATCATCATTGGTTTATACACGTTGAGTTCAAAATTTCCTTGGCTGCCACCAATTGTAATGGCAGTATGATTCCCCATAACTTGGCAGCAAACCATAGTCATCGCTTCTGCTTGTGTCGGGTTTACCTTACCAGGCATGATACTTGATCCCGGTTCGTTGGCAGGCAGTGATAGTTCACCCAATCCGCAACGTGGGCCTGATCCCAACCAACGAATATCATTTGCAATTTTCATAAGGCTCGCAGCGAGGGTGTTGAGTGTTCCACTGGCTGCAACAACTGCATCATGTGCTGCAAGTTGTGCAAATTTATTCTCGGCTGTGATAAAAGGCAACCCAGTTTTTTCAGCGATATGGTCGGCAACGATTTCAGCAAAAGCTGGGTGAGTATTCAATCCAGTCCCTACTGCCGTGCCACCCAATGCTAATTCATAGAGATCCTCAAGTGCAAAATCAATGCGCCTTAGGTCTGCGTCCAACATGGCAACATATCCACTGAATTCTTGACTTAATGTGAGTGGAACAGCATCCATTAAATGGGTACGACCAATTTTCACAATTCCTTCAAACTGTTCAACTTTTTCTGCAAGTGTATTTCTTAGATGCAAAACCTGAGGCCTCAATGTGTGGTACATTTCTTCTGCACCAGCAATATGCATTGCAGTTGGAAACGTGTCATTGGATGATTGCGCTTTATTCACATGATCGTTTGGATGCACTGGATTTTTCGAACCCAATATGCCGCCTGCGAGCTCAATGGCTCTGTTAGCGATGACTTCATTCGCATTCATATTCGATTGAGTACCAGATCCGGTTTGCCAAATTCGTAATGGAAAATGCCCATCCAATTCACCATTGACGACTTCTTCCGCGGCAGTGATAATCAAATCAGCAACTTTTTGATCCAGGGTCCCTAACTGTTTGTTGGTTTTCGCGGCGGCTTGTTTGAGTATTCCAAAACCTCGAACCACACCCCTCGGCATCGTATCTTCTCCAATATCGAAGTTGATTATGGAGCGTGCAGTTTGGCAACCATAGTATCTGTCAGCAGGAACTTCAAGAGACCCCATGGTGTCCTCTTCAATACGAACATCTCCTTTTGGCGACGACGCTTTTCTTTGTTCTGTAACAACAACGGGAGAGTTTTGCTGCCCCCCGTCCAATGATTCCTGAATCATTCTCGTAATGGTGGCACTTCGACCATCGCGTCGGCCCTTGCCAACACGGCGATCCAGGCGCTCTGCTAATTTCTCCGGTATGCTAATGCTCATGATACGACGGTCTCCCGCCCTGTGCTTTGCCATAATGTGGCCTACAGTCCGTTGTTAATAAATATATTCAAAAACGACTAACTGAGATGATTTGCATGGGCTCACGAGGCCGATCACCACGTCCAGTAGGTCCATTTTCAATGGCAGTAACAACGTCCATTCCTTTCACAACTTTACCGAATACAGGGTGTGCAGACGGCGTTTGTGTGTTCCACCAATCTAGGAAGGAATTGTGAACAGTATTGATGAAGAATTGCGAACCTCCACTATTGGGTCCAGCATTCGCCATACTCAATGTTCCCGACTCGTTTGAGAACTTTGCATCTGGGAGGTGCTCATCCGCAATTTTGTATCCTGGATCACCGGTTCCGCAACGGGGACTGTTTGGGTCTCTGCTGTTTGGGCAACCACCCTGGAGCATGAATCCAGCAATAACTCGGTGAAAATGTAATCCGTTGTAGTATCCCTTGTCTACCAAATCAAGGAAATTTCCGGCTGTAATCGGCATGGTGTCGGTAAACAGTTCAATGGTGATGTCACCCTTGCTTGTCTTCATCAGTACTTGTGTTCCAGTCATGAACATTGGCGGACGCCCGAGGTTCTTGACTCTGTTCCTTAAGCGTAATCGGATAAGGTTGTGAGTGGTATAAGCGGAATACCTGCAGCATCAAACGCCTCTTGACCACCTTCTTCACGATCAACAATACTGATGCAGGCGACGACAACACACCCCATCTCTTGTAATCGTTCACACGCCTTTAGTGCGGACCCCCCAGTCGTGGTCACATCTTCCAAAATGACAATTCTATCACCTGTTTGAATGGTACTGCCTTCAATTCCAGGTGGGTTACCTGTTTTCCGCCCCCCTCTCCCTTTGGGTTCCTTGCGCATGATGAATCCCCGCAATGAGCTTCCGACACCTGCTTTGGCAATGACAATTCCAGTGAGAGGAACTGCGCCTAATTCGAGTCCCCCAACAACATCGACACCTCCATCAATTTCGTCGATAGTGTGGTGAATTAAAACACCAAGCAAATGTGCAGATTCAGGATCACACATGACAGGTTTGGTATCAAAAAAATGTCTACTATTTCGTCCAGAAGCCAATGTGAACTCTTCGGTTTTGGCGCAAAGGTAGGCAAGAGAATGTACTTTTTCGATTAATCTTGCTTTTGCATCAGTAACATTGGTGGTGCTTGCCATATCAATCCCAATTCGTTCTAGAAGAAGGCCTTCCATGAACCTTCGGTCACTTCCATAGGAAGTGCGACGACTCACAAGAATGCTTTTGGGCGCTCGTTGTCCGCTGGGAGATGTACGTCGGGGTGCACATATGCCACATGAGGTTGTAAGTCGGCCCACATCCCCTTTAGACACCGAACGTCTACAACGTGAAATTGATGCATATCATGATTGGATGGAATCACATTGCGAGGACGTTTACGAATTGGCAGGTATTGCTAGAGCCAAAGGATTCGATTTACGGAATGTCGTTGAAATACCACGAGCTGCAGACCTCGCAGGTCGAACTGAAAAATTGCTTGAAGAATATCTTGATGGCATTCTTGTTGCTAATGACATTCGAGAATTATTAGCTGTTAAAGATAGAGAGACGGCATCTATCGATATGGCTGTTAAAGTTGCAGTAGCCATGCATGACAGAACATCTGATATTCAGCGAAGTATTGACACTGGCCTCCGGGTCGGATTAGCAGTATTGACCGAAGCGGTATTAGTTGCACCTTTGGAAGGTATTGGAAGAGTACAAGTTCTCAATAATCTCGATGGTTCAAGATTCGTATCAGTTGATTTTTGCGGACCAATTCGTGCCGCAGGTGGTACCGCGCAAGCATTGGCGGTTCTGATTGCTGATATGATCCGTCGCGAATTAGGTTTAGCAAAGTATAGCCCAACCGATGCTGAAGTTGAACGGGTGAAGGAGGAATTTGGTTTGTATCGAGGTGGATTACAGTACAAACCTCCTCCAGAAGAAATCGATAAGATTGTGCGGGCCTGTCCTATAATGGTAAATGGCGAGGAAACAGAAAAAATAGAGTGTGCCGGATACCGCGAAGTCCGTAATATAGAAGGTAGCCGTATCCGGGGAGGAGTTCTCTTAGTTATTGGAGAAGGACTTTGTCTTAAAGCACCTAAGATTCAGAAACATACTGAACGTCTTGAGATTCCAGGATGGGAATTCATCAGCCATTTTGCTGCTAAAGGGAAATCTGATCCCAATTCCTCAGGAGAGAAACAAAAATTCCGTGAAATTAAGACCATTGATCGTTTTATGGATGACATCATTGCAGGTCGACCTGTATTTGGAGAACCAAATGAACCCGGCGGATTCCGATTAAGATACGGTCGCCCCAGAACATCTGGCCTTGCAGCGGCAGGAATTCACCCCACGTCAATGCATGCAATGGGCGAGTTTTTAGCAATAGGTACTCAGATGAAAATTGAACGACCTGGAAAGGCATGCGCAGTCACTCCATGTGAAGAACTGGACGGTCCGACAGTTCTTCTCCAAAATGGAAGGTATGGGAGAATTCAATCAAGTGATGTTTGGAAAGAGGTTCAGTCAGACGTATTATCCATTTGGGATAATGGGGAAATTATGATTGGTTATGGTGAATTTGTAGAGAATAATAAAAATTTGGTACCTTCAGGGTATGTACCTGAATGGTTTGCAAGTGATCTCTTAGAAGTACTTGACTCAGAGGAGAAAGTTAAGCAATTTGCAGTAATCCTTGGCGCATCTCGACGTCGCCTTCCTCCGGGGATTCCATCAACAGGATATTTGGAGGACGATAGAGATGAAATTAGAGCCCACAAAAGACAACGAATGTGGCATCAACGCCTTCGGAAGATGGTTGTAGAGTGGTCAGTTGCTGTTGAAATTTCCCGAAATTTCCTCACAGCGATACCATCTCCTTGGAATTTATGGTGGCATGATTTACCAATTGAATTTGTACCAGAATTAGTTGACACACTTTTGCAAGGAACACTCGAAGAATCCAGTGATTTAGACGATGGAGTTGCTATGTATCCACATTCAAATGAAATTTGGTATAGGTTGCACGGTGCTGTAACTGATTGGCCGCGAAATGATTCTGAAGAATGTACTGCGAAATATCCAGAACCAATTACAGGAGAATGGCCTGCTAGAACTCAACACCACGAACACGGCTTAGTAAAATCAAGTTTAATGCTCCTCGGGATCCCGCATATTCACGAGGGCAACGACCTTTTGATTACTCAGTGTTGGCAACCATTACTGGAAGGTATGGGACTTGAGTTTGAGGATGTACCTGCCATTGGTTTATCTCCCAGAGTACGAGTTGATGTTAAAGTACATGTTGTGGAAAGGATGGCGAATTTAGCATCATCTAAAAAAATTGCAGATGAGGAAAAAAATCGGGTTGAAACATTGAATGCCAAGCGATCCCTAGTAAAAATAGAAGCAGAAACTGCTGCAAGGCAACAAGGGAAATCAATTGCAGAAACTGAGAATGAAGGTCGTATGGCTACAGAGAAGATTGTAGACATGGGTCCTAAAGACTCCTCATCGGTGCGCCTTGCAAGGCAGTTATTGGATGAACATTCAGTTGATGGGTGCTTGTGGTTGATCAGAAAGTGTAGTGATTTGCGGTGGGTTGCTGCAGCACCATGTCGCGTAGGTTGTCGAATGGGTCGACCAGAAAAAGCAGCACCCAGAGAGATGAAGGGAAAACCACATTGTATTTTCCCTATAGGGAATGAAGGGGGCCCCCAGCGTCTGATTACACAGGCTGCAAATGGAGGATCAATTCGAGCACAATTGGGTCAACGTGAATGCATTAAGTGCGGACGCCAAACACCGTTTACATTGTGTCATCACAGAACTACACCAGAAGATCCAATAGAGTGTGGTGGGAATACCAAAATCATCAATGAAAAAACCTCGATAAATCAACGGCGCAAGGGAATATACCAATCCATTGATATTGCTAAATTATTAGAATCAAAGAGACACAGTTTAGGTTTAGATCGAATACCTCAGAAATTTAAGGGCATTAAGGGTTTGACATCTCTGGAACAATGTCCAGAACCTCTTGAGAAAGGAATTCTCCGTGCTAAGTATCAACTTCCAACTTTCAAAGCAGGAACAATCCGCTTTGATATGATCGACATTCCAATTACACATTTCAAACCTAGCGATATTGGAACTGAAATATCTCAATTGATAGAATTAGGGTATACACATGATGTTGATGGTGAACCACTCACTAGAGAAAGCCAAGTTCTGGAATTATATCCACAAGATTTCATTCCCAGTAGAAATGCTGAAGATTATTTGATTCGTACTTGTAAATATGTTGACGAATTATTGACCCGCTTTTATGGTATGGAACCGTTTTACAATGTAAAATCATCAAGTGATTTGATAGGACATCTTTGCATTGCTTTAGCACCACACACATCAGGGGGAGTGCTAACACGAATCATTGGCTGGTCTGGTGTAAGTGCAGGATATGGACATACATTGTTTCATGCAGCCAAACGAAGAAATTGTGATGGTGATGAGGATGCCCTAATCTTACTTCTAGATGGCTTACTCAATTTTTCCCAGGTTCTTTTGCCCAGTAATCGTGGGGGGAGAATGGATGTACCTCTAGTTTTGACTACACGTTTGAAACCAACAGAATTAGATAAAGAAGCCTTGAATGTCGATACTGCTTGGTGGTACCCTCGTGGATTTTTTGAGGCAACACAAGATCAACCACATCCAAAAGATATATTCAATCAAATGGATGTCGTTGAACGTAGATTAGAAACCATTGGAGCTATGCGGGGTTATGGATATACACATGAATCAGGTAAGATTGATGCAGGACCTGTTAATTCTTCATATAAAATTCTTGAAACTATGAAGGACAAGATGAATGGGCAATTACTTCTTGGTGGGTTATTGCGTTCAGTAGATGTACGAAAAGTAGCTAGCCAAGTAGTCGAATCCCACTTTTTACCGGACCTTCGTGGTAACCTTATGGCTTTCACCCGCCAGAAATTCCGTTGTGTTAGATGTGGGGAATCTTATCGAAGAATGCCACTTGCTGCAAAGTGTATCAAGAATCCAAACTCGGGCCGAGGAAGTGCAATGCGTAGTGGAATGACATTTGGTGGAGAGTCCTACCAATGTGGTGGAAACCTAGCATTAACAGTAAGTGAAGGTGCAGTCAGGAAATATATCGAAGTAATGAAACACGTTATTGAAGAATATGGCGTCGATCTTTACACTAGACAACGTGTTGATTGGCTTGCTAATAGCGTGGACTCATTGTTCAAGAATGATAGAGTGAAAGTTTTCACTCTTGATGACTTTATTTGAGATTACTTCTTTTTCTTGTTGTCCTCTTCACTAAGTTGTTTCCAAATGTCACCAACAGTTTGGATACTTTCATCTTTTTGAAGCGCACCTTCAAGCCCTTCTGTTGTTCCTTCACCTAGTTCTTTGTCCAATATTGCTTGAGCATCATCGGTAAATTCATCAGTGTCATTATCCGCAGATTCAGTCTGTGCTGCAAATTGTTCCCGCATCCTTTTTCGTTGTAATTCCATACTTTCATTTGCCGCATCATCTTGTTGATGAACTTGCAAATCATCAATCACCACTGCCTCGCCCCCGCTCATTGACTGCATAACTTGCTCCCATTCTTCACGTTGCCTTTGTTTGTGCAATGGTAGATTCTTTGAGCGCGCAACCTTACGTTTTTTTATCCAATTTCGAATAGCACCTTCACTAATCATCAAAATAAAACCTAATCCATTCAAGATAATATATCCTTCAATTTCAAGTGGTTTCCAGATATACATGTTTAGGGTTAATTCCCCTGTAATTGGTTTATCAGATAGGATTTCTTCGTTGGAATTTTTATTAGGATAAATTTTGGTTTGAAAATTATAATTCCCAGGTTGTAAAGAAAGTTCAATGTTGGAACATGTATCGGTAGTGTTTCCTTCCCACAACAAGGTATCTTCAGAATTCCCATGATTCAAAGATATCTCAATCCATGCATTTATCGAAGACTCATTTTTTGGTTTAAAATCACAAATGACGACTATTGGCACATCGTGTTCTAACTCAAGTAAACTTGGTACTTTTAGTGGATGTGATGACTTGATACTGGTATGATGATCCATCACCTCATTAGATGAGGGCACCTCAATTGCAAACATCCAGACAATATTTAGCATAATGCAAGTCACGATGGTGGTGATTATTCGCACTTTTGGATGATTCCTTCGTGATTTAGGTTTTGCCGCATCTTCCCCCTCAGATTCTTGCTTAGCATCTTCTTTGATTAGACTCACCAAATCACCCCTAACATATCTAGAATAGTGGCCATCCATTGCAATTTTTCCATCTTAACCTCAGGTATCGTAGATCCGGTCCACTTTCCAACTTTATCGGTACGAAACCCATAGAGAGCTAAATTTTCTTGATTTACTCCAAGGGACAAAGCAATGCAAACAGCACGGTCTCCATCAGTAAAACCCCCTGGATTGTACATCCCTTGAATAGGTGCGGGAGTTTGATGAGTTAGAATAATCGGTGAGGGGGCATCAGATATTTCTTCTAGAAGTGAGAACCATGCATCTTCGTTATCTCCATGAGCGTGTAGAATGAATGGAATATGCCTTCTTGCAGCCTCTTGAAGGTGATAGAAATCTCCATCGGCATCTGAAACAATAAAGCGAATTTTTCTCCATGCCTTTTCTTTGTGATAATCATTTAAATCTGAAATAACACCTATTGCGCCATCAGCAGCAATTATTACCGCATCATTTTCGATAGCAACTACAACATCCCCTGGTTCTACGGCTGCACCCAATATTGCAATTTCTCGTCCACATATCAAATCATCTTTGATCAAAGCATCCAACTTTTGTAATTCTACGAGTCGAGATTCGTCTTTCCACAAATCAATTTTCTTATTTGAACAATATTGTTGCAATGCGCGTGCGCTGTGTAAGTCATCATCTAAATCCCATTCAAAATTCTTACGAATCCGGTCTTGTATTTCGACACAATCATCCTGCCCGATAAGTGGGTTAGCATCGGGTCGTTTGGAACTGCGGCCGGACTTCACAGTGTCCGAGGAGCCACAGAGTCTTGAAGAACCCTCGTTCACAGGGTGTCTCTCCCATGCCGATGCCGATTCGCCCCCCGACCCTCGAGGATGCGGTTGTAACAGCACGGTATCCGTTCATGCCACAGGCAAGATTGGCGATTAAAGCCCATATGTCGGCGAACAAACTTGACATCGATGCTTTAGTCGAAACTGATTGGCTAGAAGCAGTACGTGAACGAGCACGAGTTAGGTTGGTTGAATCTATTATGCACAAGGATATTGATGGAACGACATCAATTGACATCCATACCCCTTATGGGCAAATGGTTGAATGCCTTTCATTTTTGTATGCAATGGTAACTGTTTGCTCATCCTTCGACGAACGCTTATTGGGTCGATGGGCTGAGGGTGAATCTAGTAGGGCGGATTATCTATGGGGGACAGTCGAACGTCCAGAAGTATTCAAAGAATTAGCCTCCAGTTATATCTCAGAAATTAGATTGGGTGAGGATGGGAATTGGGAGATACCACTTATTGATTACATAGAATTGTGTCCAAAAATAAGTGGACCATATTGGCGTCTACCTAACCGCCCTGTACGAAATGGTTGGGTTTCTATGTCTCCATCAGGCAAGGAAAACAGTCAGCAGCGTTTAGCTAGGCTTCTGAAGGAAAGAGTCCGTTCGGTGTTAATTGAAGATTGTCGTGAAAGGATGGATCGGATGGATGAGAATTTCGCAGGGAAAATGGCAGAAGAAGTAGGAAGAATTGTTGGGCTTTTGCAGCATCAAGCTTCTCAGGAAATATCCTTTACAGCAGCAGATGAAGAAGACTGGCCACCTTGTATGCGAGAAATTTCAATGCAATTAGCCCAATCCGTAAACGTCAATCATGTAGGGCGCGTGTTCTTAGCTAGCATTTCCCGGTTGATTGGTTTGTCACAAGAAGAAACCCAGGGATTTTTCAAGAACGCCCCGGATTACTCCGAAGAAACAACACGTTACCAAATATCCCATGTTTACGAGCACGAGTACACCCCCCATGGTTGCTCAAAGTTACAAATGAGCGCGTGCTGCCCAGTGACTCGTGGCGATGTACATTCTTCATTATGTAGCAAAGAGTGGTTAGATCATCCAATAAAATATCTACGGGCACGTCAACGTGCTAAACATAGACAAGAAAGTGCAGAGAAAAAATCCCCAGAAGGAGAAAATCAGACGCCCCAGTAACGGGCAGTTTCTTGACGTGTAGACCAACTTCTAACTGCCGTACGGACAGCCCAGAAGATGAATATGGCAAGCATAGTTTCGCCCCAGTCTGCCATAACGGTTGACACATCATACTCGTATCCTTCACCACCTACAATTCGAATTGCAACATCAAGTGCAGCACTTGACATCGTCCATAGCACTCCACCAAATGCAATAATCAAGATAGTTCGACCAGTGAATTTACCTTTTCTAACACGTAAAACCATTAGCGAAAGAGCAAAAGAAAGAGCCCCCACCACAATCCAAGTTAATGATTCACGCATAACTTGCAGCCCCAGAAGAAATAAATCAGTATTTTCAATCCCTTCACTATATGTGTCATACCCAGAAACAATAGCGAGAAGTGTAGCGACACCGGTCACTGACCACAATAATGAGGAAAGAATAGCAGCATCTGCAGATTCCCTCATTTCTCGCATTAGTCGTTCAAGTTGTTGTTCAGCACCAAGCCCTTTGAATAGAAGATAAATCCCAAGTAATAATGGCATTGAACCAATGAGAACCGCCCCATTAGGCAAAATCATCCCCAACCCCAGAATCATTAATATTACTGCGAGGGGGACAAGAAGCTTTGCTCGCCACCTCGGGTCTTCTATTGCTTTTACAATGTAGTAGTATGTTCCTTCGATACCTTTGGATTGGCGTACAATTATTTTTTCAACGTGATCAATAGACAATCGACTTGAAAGAATTGGTAAAATAGATTCATCTTCCATTCCATCAGTAACCAATATTCCACGATCGGGCTGAAATTCAGATATTACATCTTCAAGTTGCTGAGCAATAATTCTATCAGATTTCACTCCGACCTTTTCATCACCAGTCAGAATAGCAATTTCTACTTCATCAGCAGGTTCAGCTTGTTCGATTAATAAGTCGTGATGATGAAGTGCTCCAAGTATGGCATTCGTATCACTTTCTTCAGGATCTGCAATACCCAATCGTAATGCTGCAGTCAAAACTTGCCGCCGCCCAATAACAGATCCTCGTATCCCAGCCTTGACCCCAAGATCGTTATCACGATCAACAGTCATGACTAATGTGCGGACCATTTTGAATACCCCCTCGCGGCTCTCCTGTACCCATGAGAAGAGAGAGTATGATTTCAATCATTGGACTGGTAGTAGCCCTCATGATGTAAATGTGAAGTCAGACATACAACTTGGGCATGTGACTTTTATTGGCCGGGTTGCAGGTATTCCAAGGGCTGAGCCACAACTTGGACACATCACCGCATTTGCAATTTGTGAACGTCTTGCAACGGCCTCTTTACTAGGATCATAACTTGGTCTGTAACGACTCGCATCTGCAATGTAATTTGCAGATCGAGATCCTTGCGGGGGCGCATTGGCAGGCGGAATTGTGGTATTGCTAGGCCCCCCTCCTCCTCCTTTCCATGCTTGGTATTGTGATTCAACTTCAGCAGCAGACATTTGTTTTCCTCGTCCGATTCTGTCGTAGGCTAACAAACGTTCGTATTCATCCATCGCATCAATTTCACGTAATTCAGGCTCAGACAACATAGCACTCGCATATCTCTGTAAGTATTATTTTTTAGCAATTCCCGCTAGAAGTTTAAGGATATAACTTTCCCATTTCCGGTAGAAAGCAAGGCCATTGTATTAACTAGTTACCACAATCTGGTATTGAATGTATTGAAATAGGATGACTGCCGGGAAAAGGTCCGAGGGAATTTAATGGGTATCCTACCTAAGAAGCGTATCGATTCAAAGTTGCGCCAGCAATCATCATCCAGAAGCCAAGCGGCTCGTAATCTACGCTGCTCTGAAGTTATGGAAGAACCACGAATTATAAAGGCAACATCCTCAGTTTCTATGGTCATTCATCATGTAACGGAAAATGAATGGGATCATGTTTTTCTCATCGATGAAAATAAACTTCCAGTTGGACGAATTCATGCTGTTGATTTGTTGAAGATGGTTGATTTGAAACGAGTGAATAGAGATATGGTTTGGGCTGAAGCGATTCCTGCAACTCAGTGTGTTAGTCAACCACCCTTGAGTGTTAAAGAAAATACACCTTTGCTAAAAGCAACAGTGCTCATGCTCACACACGATTTGAATCAATTAGCAGTTGTTGATTTCGAAGGCGCAATAGTTGGTACAATTACACCTTCTATAGTTGCTCGCCACCTACCTAGGTACATATTATGATGGCTTTAGATGCGGTTCTAATGCAGAAAGAAGAATTTTCATTAATTCCATTCCTTCCAATTCCACCCCAGGGGCGAATCGAATTGAAATAGCAGTCTTCGCTTCAGTTCCAGAATTTCTAATAGCAATTGAAATTGCACGACTTTCTAATTCCCCAGTTAGAAGTAATAATGATTGTTCACCTTCGATATTAATACGATTTAATTTGCATTTGCACCATTCTTCAGACAATGAATGTGCTAAATCAGACAACTTATTTTCGCCATCCCATTTCTTTCGTTCACTTGGACTTATTGAAACTCGTTTCTTCCAACCATTTTGAAATGCAGATGGGCCCACACTTTGCATTAAACAACCTCTAGCAAGAAGAGCAGCAAGCATGGTTCCAACCCCATCTCCAACTAAACTCCAAACATCTTTCTTGTTAGAGTATGGCGATGCCAGTACTAAGTGACCTGAATCTTCGGATCCAATGACCGCAGGAATTCTCTCATCAAAAAAAATTCTTTCAGCGTTTGAGGAAAGTGCTGCAGAAAGCCATCGATCCCCAACAGCAGTAGTGATTGATTGATGATTTTTTTTCATCCGATTCAATCCAGAAACTAGACCTAGATCACTTTCTATGCTAGTAGCCACTTGCCAAGACCTCTTGTCAGTGATAGTAACAGCTCTGAGAATATCATCACATATTCGATCACCATCGACCACCTTTATGCCATCAGATGTGGCTTCAATTAGAAGACATCGATCGCCATCTCCATCTAGAGCAGCACCAATTATTTGCCCCTCTTTCCAAGTATTATCTTCAGACATTGCAAGTGCAGAAAGAAGATCGTGCTGTTTACCAAATGTCTCATCTAATAATTCACTTAAGGTCCAAGAATCAGTGGGGGATAAGCCACCTGCCCCCCCATTTTGATTGATTGGAACTGAATTTCTACTTACTTCAATTACAGGTAAACCATAACGAACCAAATCATTTGATAACCAGTTACAAGTAGCCCCCCCTGAACTATCCAAAAGAATACCTTTTGATGGAATTACTTGTAGTGGTTCTAATTCTTGCAATTTAATTCCAAACAGATTTTCAAGCGAATCTAGTCTTTGTAGTATCATTCGTTTATAGAGTTCTAATCCGTCAATATCTTCTAGTGTTATACCTCCGTTTTGAGGAGTGGGAATACCACCATCAGCCAATGACCAAGCAAGTGATGAAATACGATCTTCGGTATCCGGCATTGATTTGTACCCATTTTGATCAAATAATTTGACACCAGAATCAGTTGCAGGATTATGACTTGCAGTAACCATCATCCCTGCATCTGCACTAGCACCAAGAATTGCATAATGCAACCCTGGAGTGGGTAATTCTCCGATTTTTAGAGAACGACATCCTGCTGCAAGCAAACCTGATTCCAAAGCATCTACAAGTTCTGCGTTTCCATCACGCCGGTCCCAACCAATTAACACAAGTGGCGAGTCTCCAATTGTCTCACAAAGGTACAACCCTGTTGCTTCTCCAATTATTCGCATAGAACGATTACTTAGCACCCGGTTATCAACTAAAGCAATCAAGGCGCCTTCATCAGTCCCCTCAAATGATTCAATCCTACCTCGAATGCCATCAGTCCCGTGGAGACGACGATGTGCCATATATTCACTCTCGCAATATAGAATCGGTTTCATGTGCTCCAGAAACAGTGATATTAGGCCAGACATTACAACCAGCTCCCAGTATAACACCTGGATTGCAAACAGAATTACACCCGATCTGAACATTTTCCCCAAGAATTGCACCGAATTTTCTTAGTTCACTATCTATCGGATCCCCCAATCCCCGAATCCAAATATTCCGCCCATCATTTCGTAAATTTGAGAGTTTACATCCTGCACCTAAGTTCACACCTGAACCTAGAATGGAATCTCCTACGTAATTGAAATGCGGGGCCTTTGCCTCAGGCAATAGTAAACTGTGCTTTATCTCTGAGGCATGCCCGACAACTGCTTTTTCACAAATCCAAGAATGACTTCGGACAAGTGCTCCATGACGTACTTCTCCGGAAATGTATGCGGGCCCTTCAATTAGAACACAAGGTCCAATAGATGCATTTTTTGTTATATGCACAAACCCTTTGGATTCATCAATAGTAATTGTTTGAGACGCTTTGATTTCATCTGGAATGGATGATCCTAATACTTTCAATAGCATTTCTAATTGCTTAGCAATCCCTGAGTTTTCAGTTTTATCTAGCAGTGTCCAGATAGGCCTAGAAGTTGGCAATGTTAACCCCTCCACTGAATCGCCAACAGAGGGAAACAGAGCTATTGCAGAGAGGTCCATCAAGAGGTCGGACGCGGGATACCCGCTTGAGGCTTTGCGGAGAAAGCAATCTCAATTTAGTGCTTTAGGAGCAGAAGAAAGGACCCCCTCTCCGGTTCCTTTAGCAAACTGCACAAAGTTTTCATTGAACATATTTGCCAATTTGTCTGCAGTTGCATCAAATGCAGACGGGTCACTCCAAGTATCTCTTGGGTTCAATATTTCCGAAGGCACGTTGGGACACGACTGTGGTATTTCGAATCCAAAACGGCTATCAGTCAGAAATTCAACATCGTTGAGAGTACCATCAAGTGCAGCATTCAGTAGAGCCCTAGTCCAACGAATTTTTATTCGCTTTGACTTACCATAGCCACCATTAACCCACCCTGTATTGAGTAGCCAACATTTAGCTCCATGTTCACTCATTTTTCCAGCAAGAAGGTTTGCATATACACTCGGGTGCATTGGCATAAATGGGGCCCCAAAACAAGCAGAAAATGTGGCTTGCGGCTCCTTAACTCCGACTTCGGTCCCAGCAACTTTGGCAGTATACCCTGATATGAAGTGATATGCTGCTTGTTCGGGATTCAACTTGCTGATTGGAGGCAATACTCCAAATGCATCACATGTTAGAAAAACAACATTTTGTGGGTGACCTGCCATGCTATTTTCTGTTCGGTTTGAGATGAATTCAATAGGATATGAACCACGAGTATTAGCAGTTTTGGACCCATCTTCAAAATCAGGAATTCCGTTTTCATTAAGGACAATATTTTCTAAAATTGAGCCAGGCATCTTAGTGGTAGCAAAAATAGCAGGTTCATCTTCTTCTGATAAATCAATTAATTTCGCATAGCACCCTCCTTCGAAGTTGAACACTCCATCATTCGACCAACCATGTTCATCATCCCCAACCAAAGCCCTCTTTGGATCTGCAGATAGTGTTGTTTTACCGGTACCAGAAAGTCCAAAGAAAACAGCAGTATTTTCTCCAGTAGTATTGGATGAGCAATGCATTGGTAATTGCCCCTTAATTGGTAATAGATAATTCATTATTGAGAAAATAGATTTTTTTATTTCCCCAGCATAGCGCGTCCCTCCAATAAGCACTAATTTCTGTTCAAATGAGACCATCACGAACGCTTCTGAATTAACATTATCACTCACAGGGTCCGCTAAGAAATGCGGTGCGTGCAAAATTGTAAATTCAGGAATATGTTTTTCTATTTCAGCAATACTTGGTCTAAGAAACATATTGCGTGCAAAATTTGCGTGCCAAGCATTTTCCGTCACTAATCGAATTGCTAATCGTTCATGAGGGTCAGCCCCACAATGCAGGTCTTGGACAAAAAGTTGATTTCTTTTATTGAGATAATTCTTTACTTTCTCTCGAAGATTATTGAAAATTGAAGTAGAGGTTGGGACATTAACATCACCCCACCAGATGTGTTCTGCAGATTCGCCTTCTTTTACAATGAACTTGTCATTAGGGGAGCGCCCTGTGCGTTCTCCTGTTTCTGCTACCAATACATTGTGAGCTGAAAGAACTACCTCATCACGTTTTAGAGCAATTTCATACAATTCTTCCCATTCTTGATTCCAGTGCACATGACCTACTGGTTTCAATCCATGGGCCTCTAATCCAATGGGTCCGTGCATATTAGCACACCCAATATGGGGGAGCGGCATACTATCGTCGCCCTGACGGACGTTTATAGTGCATTTCGGAAAGAATAGTGGTATCCCGATTCAAAAAAACATCTCGTGTTAATGGGAAATAAGGATAATACCATCCAATGTGTTATTGTTCCATCTAGTTTGGCAAAGGGCATGGCGGAGGAAGAGAAAGGAGAGCAACCTCCATCTTCTGTCAAAGATCGAATCATCGATAAACGAGCTTTTTCCATAAAAGGCGGCATTAATATTGATGCATTTCTTTCAGATGATAAATTAAATTCGGCTAAAAAACCAGCAGAAATTGGTGCCTCACCAACCGATGCAACCCTAGGAGCCCTTCCTGAAATGAGTGAAGTTACAGAAGAGGATGAGGCTGTAGGGGATATTTTCGATCCATTTGAGAGAGAAGTGGGGCCCCAGCCGGGGGATATTTTGAGTGATGGGACTGTATACATGGTTCCAGAAACGGATACTATTACGGAAATTGCTGTTGAAGGAGAACGACGGTTACATTGGGCCCTGATGGTAACAATGATTTTTGTTTACAGTTTGGTTGGATGGCTCGTTGCAACGGCTCTTTCTCCAATAACGGCTACTGCTGGATTAATTGGATTGGCAAGTTTAGGATTTGTATTGGGTGAGCGATGGATTCCGGACAATGGAATGCATTTGCTTGGAGTAACATGGGTCATTATTTCAATGAAGTTACTTTATGGATTAGTAATAGATGCTCATCATTGGGGTTGGATTGATACTCAATCATTGGGTATATTATTGATCACATTGGTTGGAGTAAACATTCTATTGGGGTACCGCCATGAACATGATGCAATAATGGCGCAAGCAACTCTAGTATCGCTAGCAATAGCCTCTGCTGCGGGTTCTATTGGAGGAGAGTTGGGAGTCGCAGTAATGATTCTACTTGCAACAATGTTGTTGCATGGACTCGCATTACATCGTCAAAGTGGAAACTTGGCCTCTTTAGGAATTGCCACTAGCCACCTTTGGGTTGGCCTTCATGCAATTCAATCAAAACCACTTCAAATTGGCGCATTAGAGATTTTACCATTACATGATCCAATGCCTCTTTTTCTTCTAACATTGGCAGTAACAGGGGTTAATGGAGCCATGGCTGCCCGATTTGCAAGGGAAGAAAATTGGTTTAGTAAAGGAATTTCAATTATTGGCCTTGGAAGGCCAGGTTTGTGGGGTGTTTCAGTCGGCCTCGGCATGATTGGCGGATTTTTGTTGCTGGCTAGCGGCCGCGATACTACGGGTTACGCATTGGGAATATTGATGACATTACTTGCAGTTTACAGCGGTTCCTATCTTGTTGTAAGGGGCGTTGAAGCAATGCAGGTGCTGAAGCCTCTTTGTGCATCACTACCATTCTTGCTCGCGACCTTGATTCTGCAAGAAACAAACAGTCAAGTGCCTCTTTCTGGTTACGAATGTTTTGCGATACTTTCAGCAATTGTTGCAATTGGAATTTTACTGAAGCACCAATCAAATGTCACAGATCGAGTTCTTTGGATCGGTAGCTTGGTTCTAATGTTGTTACTGATAATATTGATTCCATCTGAAACTATTTCAGAGGGTGGAGATGAAGGATTGTTACTACTCTCATCATTTGCAATTTTACATTTGGCCACAGCAGTGTTAGCAATTCGGCGGGATTCACCCAGCATTGCAGGAGTAACGGTTCTTGCACCATGGATGTGGATGTTTATACATCGATTATGGACGAGTTCACTACACAATTTCTCTCAAGCCAGAAACATTGACATTAGTAAATGGGATACAATATACCTTGATCCAAATTATGTTGTATTTTATCTTGCAATTGCAACATTATTACAATATCCGGTAAACCTTCGTCTTGGGGATACTGGTGTTAATTTAGCAGGCAAATTAGTGGGTGCCTCAGAATTATCGGCAAGATTGCGTGACTCTGGAGCACTTAAATTATGGAATTTAGGATTAATATCTGGATTAGCAGTTTGGTTAATGATATTCAATACAATCGATGAAATAGGGTGGTATGCTATTGTTGCCTTTTCCACTTTAGCAGCAGTACATGTTGGTGCAGAGGCTCAAGGGAAACATCAGGGCAATCCTCGTCTGATTTTGATATTATTAGCAATTGTACTGGTTATCTTACAATGGAATTTAGGGTTAAGTGGAATCTGGGTAATAATTTTGACTATTTCGTCGTTAATTATAGCATATTCTCGCAGTAAAGAAGGTCCAAACTCTGCCCTATTATCACTCATCATGTCATTACTTGCTTTACAGATTGCCCTTTTCGCATTGGATAGAAACATATCTTCCTCCTTAATTGATCCCGAGCCGTTTTCTCGAACTGAAACTGGAATAGTAATGCTGGCTTCAGGTATATCCTTGTTGGTAGTCTATCTTCCAAGAGCAAGTGAATTGGAGAAAATTTTGCAACCTGCGATTGCTGCTGTTACAATGCTAAGCGTCCTCATATGGGCAGTGTCATCACAAGAAATTCATTGGTCACAATCAACTATTGCTATTGCACTTTTTGTCATTACGGCAATGTTCCTTGCAGCCCAAGGTGAACTAAGATCTGAATTAAAACAGGTCAGTAAACGAGAATTACGATTACAATCGATGATGCGGAAAAGGCAAATTGCTGAGATAATTACAACAGAGAGCTCGGGTCGAGAAGTATCAACCCAATTGGTGTCGACAAATTCAGATTTGAGTGTCACAGATGGGTTACCTGAGTTACTACCCCCTATGCGAAATGGAATTGAATTAGCGGTAAATGAAGAACAAACCCCATTGGATTTAGAGCATAACTCACAATTATTCCATTTCGCTGATGAGAATTTAGCGAAGAAAGCAGCAGAAGATCCAACTGGGGAATTAGCCCGTTCAATATCTCAAGCTATTTCTACTGGGAATGTAAAAATGGCAGATTCAGAGTTATATTCACTCATTGAGAAGCAGAGAAAGAGAAGGCGCAGGTCGGGAGCACAGGGATCTGAGCAGATGGATTTGTTAATTGGCGATATCCATCACCGACCGGTAATTGTCATTTCTTTTATTGTAGTAACAGCGTTAGCAGCATCTTGGTTTGCTTGGTTCGATGGCACATTGAATTCAGGTTTACTAATGTTAGTTACCATATTCGCTCTTTCATTAACTTGGATATCAAGACAACGGGCTAAAGTCCAAAACCTTAGAATGCCTGATTTGATGGGAATCGAAACACCTTTTGCAGTAACAATGATTGCATTGGGACTGATATATTTGGTAGGCCATTTCGGAAATTTTAGTTCGCCATATGCACAATTGGATTTACTTGTTTTGTCCTTCGCTTTAGTATCACTAAGTGGGATTTCACTTTATGGTCGTCAAGATTTAGCCTGGAGAATACCTAGTGCAATCGAATGGGTTTTACTAGTTTTAATGATGACTCGAGCATTCGGAGCAATATTCTACAATGCAGTCCCATTCCCATTGAGTGTTGACCCACTTGATTCAGGGTATCCCACAATTGATTGGATGTTACCTTGGCTTTTCCATGAAGGTGTGTTGCTATTATTGGTATGTGTATGGGAATGGATTGAAGGCTATCGACGAAAGAGTAGCATGGGGGATCATAGGGGTGCAGCGGGTCGAGGTTTCTTTGCATTAAGCGTAGTCTTTGTGTCAACAGGTCCAGCAGGATTTCTTGCATCCATCTTTTGTCTTCGCAGATCTTTTGATTGGAAACAACCTGCTGGTGCAGCAATAGCGATACATGCTACTTTAGCCTCACTTTTAGCCTTCAGAGCATGGACAGAATCAAATTTGTATCAATCAACCTTGGAATGGGTTGTGTTAGGTTCAGCGATCATAATGGTTGCAGCCCATGTGTATACTGTTTTCATGAATTTACCAAAATGGACAACAGCATGGTTGTGGAACGCACATATTTTGCTCCCTATTGGGATATTGGCAATTGTTGGTTGGTCGTATTGGTTAGTTATTGGTTGTTTATTACTGTCATTGGTTACATGGGTTGGCGGAATTCTACAATTGCGTAGAGGAATGCGTGTCGCTGGTGCATTTGACCTTGCTCTTTCAATTGCGATATGGCTCTTGATTATGCAAGATGATGTTCTTAATTCACAAAATATACTTGTCATGCTTTTGGCCCTAGGAATTGAATTAGGAATAGTTGCTTGGTTGGGCACTCGCCACCAATTGCAGTTATCCCAAGATTAAGTGGAATTCACGAATAAAAGCGTGCGAACGTTGATGCAGGGGAGCCCTTGAAGGCACTATGTGAGCGGCTCTTGGATATCAGATCGTCCTGAGGCGGAAGAACATCCAGTTGTGCCTTTAGGTTTCAATGAAATGGCTGTACCAAGAATGGCAATCCTAACAAGTATAGGAACAGTAATTGTCATTTTAGTGGCCTCGATTTGGATTGGAATTGGAACATGGTCCTTTTTGAATCAATTTGATAATACTTTTTCTTCAAATGCAGTAAACGAAGATGATATTCGAGTAAATGGTCGATGGACATGGGAAGCAACATTACTTTTTGATGAATGTGATTCAAGAGATGGAGATTGGAACTGGCCAAGCAATTTATCATCCCAAGATGATACATTTTGGTTTCCAGGAGAGTTAGAATGTGTGTGGGCCCATCAAGGTCAAGGCGATTATGCCCACCTAGCGATTCATAATGTTGATGATAGCAATGTTTTACCCTTGGCCCTTGAAGTAAATCATGAAGCAATCAGTATTGATGGCCAAGGCCAAGGGATATTACTTCAAATTGAAGCAGGTGATGCAGTTGTATTGCCTCTAAGACTAGAGGCAGATGTGGATGAAACCCTATTCACAATCAGTGCATCCCACGTTTCACTCTCTGAAGCTGTAGTACAACTTGATGTTGATTTGTACAATGATGGTAGCGACAAAGATAGACATGCACGTAATGAAAGGTTGAATGTAGCATATACAGTTTGGAATGCAGATAGCGATGAGGAATTAGATTCAGGAATTTTGCCTGCAACCGCTGGAGAAGACCCAATGTGTAATACACCAATACCATGGGTTTGCTATATCGAGGGATTTGGCTGGGGGTTGGTTGGTTTAGATGCTGATGTGCTTGAATCAGCGACTCTTTCGGGAACCACTCACACAATTTTACTACCCCCAGACTTAGCCTATGGAAATAGTCAGGGGCATGAATTGCAAGATAGCTGGTTGCGATTTGAGCTAGAATTGGAGCAGATTTTTCTCTGATTGGCCAAGGGAAAGACCCATTTCTTTTGCCTCTTTCTACTAAGCGTGACAGTCATTACCCCAGTAGTGATGCTGGCTGATTCTAATGCTCGCGAATATGCTGATTCATACACTCTCTCCCAGTCCAGTGTAGAGGGGCCCGATTTGCGCATGACAGACTCTATGCGACGTCTTGCAACACCTTGGAACGTAGCAATATCTAGAACTAATTTGATAGATCCTAACTCTTTACCTGAAGGAATAATTCTTGACCCTGCTTGTGGGAGTGGAACGCAATTAGCAGCTCTGTGTGTTGCCCTAAATCGACCAGGTTTAGGTGTTGAGCTGTCTGGTGAAGCGGCGCCAATTGCAGCAGTAAATATTGAAGAAGTAGGTAAATGGGACAAAGCAAATTGGCAAATTGCAAGCAGAATTATATGGGGCGATAGCATTTCTGCATCTAAAATCATGTATTCATATTCAGAAAGTATTGGGAAAGAGAATCCCCTCATTTCTTTACTTCATATTGATCCAGCACGACCACCTGATGCTCAAAAACATACAATTGATGAAATGGAACCACCTTTAGATAAATTATTAGCTGCTTGGGCACCATATCTTCAAACAGGAAATTTCTCAGCACCTGCTCTAATTTTGGATTTATCTCCAAGACTTTCTGAAGACCAGCAAAAGGAAGTAGAAACAATTGTAGATACTATTTGGCCTGAAGCTGAAAAAACGTGGCAATGGGCTACACAAGGACGCGGACGGATAGATCGACTTTCACTTTGGGTGGGAGCGGTTGCTAGCCCACATCAGAACCGGCTGATCCGTCTTTCAAAAACAGGTACTCCTAAATTACTAGAAGGCTCTAAGGAAACCCCAATTTCTGATATTAAAAGTGCTGAAATCGGTGAACATTTGACAATTGTGGACCCCTGTCTAATCGCCAGTGGTTTGGCAGAGTCGTGGAAGAATATTGCTACATCAAGTGAATCAAGGTGGTACACGATCACAGGTAGAAGGCCAATTTTGATTACCTCAGAGCCCATATTATCGAGTTATCATGAATTACATATTCAATTAGAAACATATGATATGATTCATTCATTTGTTCAAATTTCAGGTGAAGTAGTCGCCCACGTACCTCAATTAGAACATCACTTGATATCCAACATTGCACAGGTAGCGGTCAAAGTAGGATTATCCTCTCTTAAATTACGTTGTACAATTGATCCTGAAATACAGCCTCAAATGCAGTCTGAAATGGATCGAGAGATGCGCAATTTAACGGTTAAAAATTCCGGAAATGCGGGGTTCATTACAGAAGTCATTGGTGGTTATGTTATTTGCAGAAGCACCTCTTAATTGCCCCGTAGGGGCATCACCAATGCCACAGTGTCGTTCATATAGGGGAGTCGAGTCGGCGAGTTGCTTCACATGAAGCCACTGGGCAACTGGTGAACAGGGGAGGACCCAAAAATGGCAAAAATTGACGAATCAGAGCTTGGTGACGATTTCAACTATATCATCAGACTCGCTGATACAGACGTAGATGGCTTGACACCAATTGGGATGGGCTTGACGAGTGTTCGAGGAATAGGTGCTCGCACTTCACTCGCCATCTGTGATATAGCAGGTTTAGACAAGGAAAAAATGGGCGGCCATCTTTCTGAAAAAGAACAAGAAAGCATTCGTGAAGCGATTGAAGCATATCCTACTAAAGTACCACTTTGGATGCTTAATCGTCAGCGAGACATCGAAACCGGTGATGAACTACACTTATTTTCAATGGATGTGAAGATGACACAGGAGGATGACATTGCTCGCCTTCGAGCAACTAAAGCCTACCGAGGTCTTCGCCATGCATCTCGAAAGCGAGTCCGTGGACAACGTACTCGTTCGAACGGACGAACAGGCCTGACACTTGGTGTGCAGCGAAAAAATGCATGAGGTGATTTGAATGGGACATCCAAAATTTGCACGACCTAAATACGATACTCCTACACATCCTTGGAAAAAAGCCCGTATTGAAGAAGAACACGATCTTAAGGAACAATATGGGTTGAAAAAGATTGGTGGGATGAAAGAAATTTGGAAGGCAAAATCCAAACTCCGCCGCTGGAGACAAAATGCAATGAAACTGATAGGTAGAGTTGATACATCGGAAGGTCATTTCTCAAGAGAGAAAGCAGATCTCATAAGTTCTCTTTATCGTCGTGGCTTGCTTGGTGACGGTGCATCTCTTGACGATATTTTACAAATTAATGTGCACCACGTACTCAGCCGTCGTTTGCAAAGTCAGGTTTACTATCATGGACTAGCATCCTCGCCGCGTCAGGCACGTCAGTTAGTGATTCATGGTCACATTGCAATAGGGGACCAGAAAATGACAGTACCAAGTTACATTATTTCTCGAGATGAAGAGAGTATTTTGTCATATCACCACACCTCACCTCTGAATGATTCAAATCATTCAATAAGGAAGGAAATTGAAGATATTCGTGCAACAGCAGAATATGGTGAAGATGAAAGTGTGGCTGAAGAACAAGTGGCTGGCGAATCTGATCAAAAAGGGGGCGATGAATGATGTCGCACAAGGCAGTTTTGCATATCTACAGTTCATACAATAATGTGCTACTAACAGCTACTGATTTGACTGGTGCGGAGACCCTTGCTAAGATTAGTGGCGGGCAGGTCACTAAGAAAGCCAGTGATGCTGGAGGCCAGTTCGCAGCAACTCGAGCAGCAGAGCAAATTGCTGACATGCTGCGTGAGAAAGAATTCACACAAGTGATTGTGAAGTATCGTGGCGTTGGTGGGAATAAATCACCAAATACAGGGCCAGGTGCCCAGGCTGCAATTCGAGCTTTAACTCGGGCAGGGATGACTATTACTCGTATTGAGGATGTAACACCTATTCCTCATGATGGAACGAAGAAGAAAGGAGGCCGTAGAGGCCGACGTGTATGATTTGGATGTGAAGATATGGTAAAGATCGAAATTATTGAAGAACGTGACAATCATCTTACGATGTTGCTTAAGGACACTGATAGAGCGTTAGCAAGTGCTCTTCGCAGAACACTAATGTCTGATGTATCTAAAATGGCAATTCACAAGGTGCGTTTCGAATTGGGTACCGTAGAGGATAATAACACAGGGGAAGTTTTTGAGTCAGTGGGTTCAATCCCTGATGAAGTAGTTGCCCACCGATTAGCAATGGTTCCAATTCCGACATTCCATGAAGACTTTTGCTTTCTAGAAGACGACCCAGCAAACGACGGTTTGCCTAGGGATGAATGGGGCAGCCCAGCCAGTCAGGTAATCTATCATTGCAGTGTTAGGGGCACAGAAGAAGGCAATCTTGTTACAGCTAGAGATTTGAATGTTTTAGGAGAAGATAAGTTACAAATTCCTGATGAATACAGGGCAATACCAATCACAAAGTTGTTTGCAGGTCAGTATTTGGAATTCTATGCGTACGCTGTTCTTGGGCGTGGTAGAGACCACGCAAAGTGGAACCCTGTTGCTGGAGTTTCCTTCACTGCACGACGTATTGCAAAAATCGAAAAGCCTAGGAAGGCAAAGGTATTGTGGGATTTAGATCTTGGAATTACTTCCAAGGATTTCAAAAGCGGAAAGCTTGATGATATTCAAAAAGTGGAGTTACTCTTACGTGAAATGCACCATGTAGGAGATGGAACTGCAAGAATTGCGGATTTCGATGATGCAATTACATTTGAAAATGTACCAGGGGAATTCATATTCAGTTACGATACCGACGGTTCTATGTCTGCTCGTACTGCTTTCAATGAAGCGTGCAAGGAACTAGCTGTTAGATTTGCTGGAATCACATTTCAATTTTCAGAAACTCTTTGAATAGTTATTGAATAAATTACAGATTGTGGTAATATGCTTGAAGGATCCGCCCACGTGGGTGGTCACGTCACATTGATTTTCAGTGTTCACGACGACTTTGAAAAATTAGTTGATCAAGGGAGCCGTGGTGCTGGGTTTTCATTAGATACAGGCATTCAAATAATTGCTTGTGGAATTTCTGGTAGCGGCAAGGTTTCAGTCGACGGCTATCCATCTGATATCACCCTTCATCAATTGGTGATTGAGGAAATTAGCATATTTGATCCAGACGTGAAATCTTTTGATTGGAACTTAAAACAACAAACCCGTTTACCCCATTCACAAGGATTTGGTCTCTCTGCTGCAGGAGCAATTGCAAGTGCTCTAGCAATTCAACGAGCAATGAACATCTCTGAAAAAATTGCTCGTGCACAATCGTTACATATCGCCCATCGAGTTGAACGTAAATTATCAGGAGGCCTTGGCGATGTTGCAGCATTGTATGCTGGCGGTGTTGAATTACGGATAGAACCGGGATGCCCCCCTCTCCTTCAAGAATTAGGAGGTGGTGGCGCAATAGTCTCTTGGTTTTCAGAGATACCAGTTGTAGTTTGTTGGAGAAAATCAGCAAGTCAACATACATCAAATTACATTGATGACGGTGAATGGAAATTAGCAATAAGAGCCGCTGGTGAGGCAGCAATTTCTGGATTGCGTGAAGGAGTGTGGGAATCCGTTCGATGGGGAGAATTACTGGATGAAGCCGCCAATTTCTCTAAAAATTCAGGTTTATTGGATGATTCTAATCGGATTGATTTATTGCATCAAGTAGGTGGAGCGATGATTTCTTCGGGGTTAGTGAATTCATCTTTGGCAGCAAGGTTATGCATGCTTGGTGAGAGTGTTGTGATATTACCTAATGATATTAAAAACACCGATTTTGTAAATTGGCAATCGATATTAGTTGAATCGTTGGAGCAGCGAGGACTAGGGGCACTGGCGGTGAACATTTCTGACGACGCTCTCAATCTTCAGATTCTCTCTCCGAATTGAGGCGTTGATTGTGTTCTATTAATTCAGTTAAATCAATTGGGCTTGCATCTAATAAAACAGCACCTTTAAGGCGTAATCCATCACAAAAACCATGCCTGAAAATAATTGCGCCATGGCCCCATTCCTCTACATATCGATTCACTTGTTTTTGCGTTTTTTTCCTTTGGAATGAGAGGTTAGCCCCATAGAAGTGTTTAGCATCAATCCATGCAACGGGTACACCATTAATTTCAACATAATCTAACATCAATAAATCAGGTGTTTTTACAGGCCTACCTTCTGCCGCCACCTGCTCCTTGAGAAGGTCTGATTGAGTTCTGAAACGTATATCATTTTCTTCAAAGTAATCACAAAGCATCTTTTCAAAAAGATCAGCAGCATGATGAGTTTCACTTTGGTTGACATGTGTTACCCGATCCTCAGCCTCAGCCCTTTTGAATTCCTTCAGATCTCTTTCATTGAATTTTTTCTCTGGTTCCCGTAGAGCATCTTTAATTCTATTTTTTGACCAATTTTTAGCTGTTAGAATTGCTCTGAATATATTGACTGGAGGAAAATCGAAGCGTTTCGACAAAGAAACGACACTTTCCCCACTATCATATCTCCGTCGCATTTCTGTAGCACGGCGCTGTAATCTCCCATGACTGAACACTGCTTTTTCTTGATTAAGGGCAGCACGTAAACTGAGGGCCTGTTCAAGGCTAATGGGGCGCTTACCGATTAATTTCGCGATTTCGTCAACACGCTCATCATCTAAAAATCCAAATTCCCCTGGTCGGACAACGATATCATGCATTTCTCGCTCAATTTTCGATGGAACAGGATTCAGTTTCCAGTCTATTGACACATTTCTTGGAGGAGGATTAATTTCAACTTCTAATCCCAGTGGTGTTGGTGATGCTTCAAATCGTAATTTTGCACGTTTGATTGTTTCGTTATCTGAGGAATGCTTCTTTTTCTTTGATATCCCACTACCTCTTTTCCTTGAACGGCTTTTCTTTGGACTTCTTTGCCGATTAGATGCATCGTTTGATGCATTGGAATTAGAGGTAGCAGAACCCGAATTCGATTTCTTCTCTGTACTCACTATCCCTTGCCAACAATAGAGGGTTCATGAATTCGTAGGAGGCACCCATGTCTTCTCAAAGTATATTCTAAAGACAGAGAATTTCGAATACTATGAGTTTCTGATTATTGCCAAGCAATCCCAGGTTCTAGTGGAATACTATTTCTCGCTTTTCCAGCAATGTCTTCTCCATCACCAGCCTGATACACATCAACTATTGGAACCCCCAATGCATCAGCAATAAATTGAGAGTTTTCTTTGAGAAAAGAAACCTCTTCTAATTCACCAGATATCAAATCATTTTCCCGCATCCCCCATGTGTAAATTCGCCCTCGACGCTTTTTCTGCCCTATTACAATCGAGCGCCAATATTGCATTACTTCTGCTCTTATATCTTCATTTTGAAAACAAGGTTGTGTATGTAAAAACTTGTTACCTCCTTCTTTAAAATCAAATCCATCTTGTAGCATACTTATTGCAGATGTTGCCAGATTAATTTTCCATTCTTGAGCAGTTTGAATAATTACTTTCGATAGTTCACCTTCAGTATGTCTTTCAGCCAATTCCCGCACACTTCTGGCACGATCAATGACTTTTCTTAGATATTCTTCACGAGATAAAATGATTCGGTCACCATCATCTTTTTCAGAATCCATATCCATATTTGTTTGTGCTAGCATTAGATTGTTCCCCATCAATTCCCATATTTCTTCTGCTAAATGTGGTGTGGTGGGATAGAGCATAGGGACCCATATTTTCAGGAACTGCATTGCCCCATCACAACTAATCTCTCCTCTTCTCTGAGCCCATTGCCAATCTGATAGCATCTCAAAGTGACTCAACATCACTCCATCTCTGAGACTTACATTGGTCATATATTCGGCCCAATTCTTTGAATTCAACCTCGCTCTTGCCAATAACCATTTTTCTCCTGAGGAGTTTGACTTTAGCGACGGATCTTCCGCAATTTCGATAGCTTGGATAAGTGCCCCATAAATTGAGTTCATTTGCTTGAAATTTGAGTCAATAGCTGAATCTGACCATTCCATACCGGCCTCAGGATTTGCTCCGAATAAAATAAACAAGCGCACAGTATCCGCACCATATTTTTCAATCATAATTTCAGGACTCACAGTGTTACCCAAACTCTTACTCATTTTCGCCGACCTTGAGCCCAATTTGTTATCACATAATGGGCATTGCTGACCATCTAAATCGACATGGTGCTCTACGTTACATTCTGTACAGTATGGGGTAGGGGCATTTACCATTCCTTGACAAACAAGTCGTGAGAATGGTTCAGAAACATCGTTTAAACCAGCATCCCGAAGTGCTTTTGTAAAGAATCTTGCATATAGTAAATGCATGACGGCATGTTCTATTCCACCGATGTAAAGATCAACTCCGTTTTCCATCCAATAATCTGCTTTGCTCTTATTGAATGGCGCTGATTGGTTCTGCGCATCAGTAAATCTCAAGAAGTACCACGATGAATCATAGAATGTATCCATTGTATCTGTTTCCCGTTTCGCTGGAGAACCACATTTTGGACAATTCGTATTCACGAAACCTTCGTGAGAAGCTAATGGGTTTCCAGATTCCCCCTCTGTGAATACAACCTCGAGTGGTAATTCGATTGGTAAATCATTTTCAGGTACAGGAATCATTCCACATTCATTACAATGAATGAAAGGAATTGGAGTGCCCCAGAAACGTTGCCTACTTAGCAACCAATCTTTCAGACGATATTGAGTAGTTCCCCCTCCCATCCCTTTACTTTTCAATTCCTCAATAATTGCTGATTTGGCCTCTTCACCATACAGTCCATCAAATCTAGGTTGACCTGAATTAACCATCCACCCTAATCCTTCAAAGGCGCGTCCAGTAACTTTCGGTTCTTTTCCTTCTTCTTCCGAAAGGACTTGCACAATTTGAATATCATATTTTTTTGCAAAATCATGATCTCGTTGATCATGTCCAGGTACAGCCATCACAGCACCGGTTCCATAGGAACCGACGACGAAATTACCTGCATAGATTGGCAATTCTTTTCCAGTCAGTGGATTGGTTGCATAGCGGCCTAAGAAAACACCTTTCTTTTCTTTCAACATGTTGATTCGGTCAAATTCAGACATTCTTGCACATTCATCCGCCAGTTCTCTGTAATCAGCTTCGTATTCGGTACCTGTAACTAAAGTTTCACACAGTGTATGTTCGGGTGCCAATGTGACGAATGTCACTCCAAAGATTGTATCGGGTCTAGTGGTAAATACTTTGATTATTTCATCACTTTCAATGACTGAGAAGCAGATATCTGCACCATGAGACCGCCCAATCCAATTGCGCTGCATAGCTTTTACATTTTCAGGAAATTCAATATTGTCTAACTCATCAAGTAACTCATCAGCATAATTTGTCATTTTCAGCCACCAACTTGGGAAGTATTTCTGCCGTACTTCATCAGCACATCTCCAGCAGCGGTTATTTTTTACTTGTTCATTTGCCAATACAGTATCACAAGAATCACACCAATTGGTTGGTGCAGTTCGACGTACTACCAACCCCATCTCATAAAATTTGAGAAATATCCATTGGTTCCAATGATAATATGTGGAATTGCTTGTAGCCAATTCCCTTCTCCAGTCGTATGAAAACCCCATACGATTAAGATCAGTTCGGATACTCTCTATATTTGACCATGTCACGTCATGAGGGTGTCCCCCAATTTTCCTTGCAGCATTTTCCGCAGGCAGTCCAAATGAATCATAACCCATTGGGTAGAGTACATTGTACCCAGCTAAGCGTCGAAAGCGAGCCATGCTATCGCCAATACTGTAATTGCGCACGTGACCCATATGCATTTTTCCACTAGGATATGGGAACATTTCTAAGCAGTAGAATTTTGGTTTATTTTCATCAACATCACTATCGAAAACGGAATTTTCATTCCATGCTACCTGCCACTTAGGCTCAATTGAAGCAGGTTGGTATTCCTTCATGCCATTTCCTCGCATGCACGTGCACCGTAGGTGCACGACCTGCCGACCTTGGTGCTATTCTTGAAGGAACCGCCAATAATCTGGTTATTCCACATCAATATCGTACTCGGTACTATTTACCAAGAAGATGGCTTCTCGGGTTAACTGATAGCGATATCGCATCC
>JASLKH010000081.1 GCA_030747675.1 Candidatus Thalassarchaeaceae archaeon
TCGTGGATGAACAATTCATGGGCGTCAGCAAACCAATGTTCGATGGCGCCACCAACGATACCTGCACCTATGATTCCAACCTTCATCGTTTCTCCGAAGAGACAGGGCGTCTAAACACCTTGCTAAAGTTCACATCTTTCCGACGTAGTTACAACATGTGAGATTAATACCGAATTAGACTTGTGATTACGTTGTATTGATAGGGCAACCCGTCTCGCCTGTGGATAATGGTCCGCTGGCGTTTTTGGGTTCGAGATAAACCCAAAGGTGACAGGGAAGAAGCTCGCCGACAATACAATTCAAAAAATTATGAATTAGCCGAACCTCATTTGCGTAGGTTATTGCAATCGGATTCCAAAGATGAGTGGTCCCTAGATGTTTTGTCTCGATTGTTAATGAATACAGGGCGCCATGAAGAAGCAATCGTTGTCCTCAATAAAATTGGTAATAATGGTCCAGACAGTCCAGCCTATCAGTTTCGGTTAGCACGCTGTTTTGCCAAAACAGAACAAAATAATGAAGCAATTCAACTTCTCAATAATATGATCACTAATTCCGTAATTAATGACGAGGCTTGGGATTTACTAGAAAACCTCCTCAATAAAGAATTCGAAATGGAAGAAATTGATGAATTTTGGAAGAAATTGTCCCAATCAAATGTATCGGCGCCTCAAATTGACCTTCAAATGATTCGGATTGATTTACAGAATTCAGAATTAACAGCAGCAGCACAACGAATTCAGAAGGTTACAGATATTTCTGGAGAAATACAATTGTCCGACAAGTGGAAACTTAAACTTGCAGACGTTCTTCTTCAACAAGGAACACCTGACATCGCCCATCAAATCATCATCAATATACCTGAAGACACACCAAATCGAGCACGCTTACTCATCAAGGCCAAAAGTGCGTTGGGTGATAATGAAGGTGCAATACAGACAGCGGCTGAAGCATTGGAAAATACTTCCGAACATGGGGTCATCTTTGCATCCCTACGCCTTGCTTGGGATCTTGGATATATGGAAGAAGTAGTCAATTTTGCGAATCAAATTATCATAGACAAACCAGCACAGAGAGTTGCCCACCGTTTCAGATTACGTGCCCTAGTGAAAATAGGAGATGTCACTCGGATTATTGCTGCAACTGAAGAATCCCTTGAGGCTTTACCTGATTTCGTTGATGCACACCGTGTTATCATTGATATTGGTTTTAGTGAATCTGAGGATTGGCAATTGGTAATCAAACATTGTGAAGCAATACTTGAGATTGAACCAACAGACAGGCGTTCACTTTGTCATTTAGTTCATTCTTTACTCCAATTAAAAAATTATGATAAAGCACTTGAATTTGTAGAGGAAGCCCTACAAATTCACCCTGATAATGATGAGGTGGATCTAACTGCAGCCCAGGTTCACTGGAAAGTTGGTGATGGCCAACATATCGATTACATCAATCGAATGCTTACTCGCCATTCTCTAAATTCAATCACAAGCACAGCCCAAGATCAAAATATTTCAGTAGAAAACCTACTCTGTAAATCAGAATCGAAAGAGGTGTCAAAGCAACCACTTGTGACGGTTATTATGACCGTATATGGCAGAGATGAATATCTAGATGTAGCAATCGATTCGATTCTCAATCAAACACATCGAAATATTGAGTTGATCGTAGTTGACGATCGATCGCCAGATGATGCTTTCGAGCACCTAAAGGAAAGAGCAAAATCCGATTCTAGAATGATTGCGATTCAGGTCGAAAAGAATGGTGGGACATACTGCGCAAAAAACTCAGCGATTTCAATCGCTAGTGGAGAATATATCGCATTCATGGATAGTGATGATTGGACACATCCACAACGAATAGAGAGGCAACTATCTTCTTTAAAAGGAACAAATTACAGAGCAGTATGCCACTCTTATTTCAGAATCAATGAGTTTGGAGACATTTTCTACAAAGGAGTTGGCGCCATTCGTTTAGCATGTATTTCATTACTTGCGGACCGAGGTGTTTTCGAAATATTGGGGCACTTCGATTCAATGCGTGTTGGTGCTGATACTGAATTCATAGAGAGAATAAAGGCAGTATGGGGTGCTGATGCATTGCTCCACGATCCCCTCCCTTCGATGTTTATGTTGAATCATAGCACCTCATTAACTGGTGGCGGTCCCTTTCAAATTTCTTGGCGTTCAATCACAGGACCTCGGTTAGAACATCATTCGTCTTTCAAAGCATGGCACAAGAGAATTAGGCATAGTGGTTGGGCACCATATGTCGCACATCCATTGCGTGTGAGGCCATACGAGATTCCAGAAGAAATGATCTCAGGTGATTTGCATTGGAATGAACAAATGCCATTGTTTTCTGAGAGAATCGCCCTCCGTGATTTACGATGGTGGCGTAGTTCAGAATCCGCTCCATGGCAGGGTCAACTATCTGAGAAATCAGCAGGCCTTCTTTGGGCCAAGCAACAAGGCATTCGTACACCAGAAATTCTGTGGTCAGGTTCAGAACTCTCAGAGATACCTAGTCTATCTCAACTACCCCGACATATTGTAATCAAACCGAGTAAAGGATATAGTGCAAAGAATGTGTTATGCTTAACGAATGGTGTTAATTTGTGGGATGGGAAAAAGTGGACTGATGAAGACATACAACGATCATTCGGTTCTGATGAATTTTTACAACGAGTTAAACCCACATGGATGGTTGAAGAATACTTGAAACCCGAACCTTGGCGAGAAGATGAAAGAATACCTCGGGATTGGAAGTTTTACTGTTTTGGCGGGCAAATTGCACTTATTCATGTGGTATTGAGAAATTCAATTGAAGATAAATCAGCAAACGTGCATCATTATTTTTCCTCTGATCTCAGACAATTCAAGCGCAAGATATGCAGTACAAGGCCCGTGCCCGCAGATCCGCTATTCTTCCCCGATTGTTGGGATGAAATGGTTGCCCAAGTGACAAAGCTTGGTGAAAAGTTAGATTGTTTCATGCGGATTGACATGTATGCAACTGAAAATGGACCGGTACTAGGGGAATTTACCCCCACACCGGAAGGCGGGAAAGGATTTTCTGAGTGGGCGGACAAGTATCTTGCAACCTATTGGAAAGGCCTAGAAGGTGTGGAAGGTTGAAGACTAAATCATGTAACGCACATACGGATTGGTGATTTATTGGTAAGCCGTGAAGCAAAGATTCAGCGTCTTGAACGCGAACTTCACCGAATCCGCACCTCCCCCTCGCTTCGTCTTGGCTCTATCATCACTGATGCGATGAGAAGGCCTTGGTTAGCACCATTTCTGATTATCACATTGCCTTGGAATATCGTAATGATTGGATTAGAGATGTTGGGAAAAAAAGCACCGAAGGCAGCATTTGAGAGAGTAACACAAGACCCAACGGTCGATATTAGAAATTGCGTAGTCATGTTTCCTACAAACGGGGTTGGATTTGGGCATTTCACCCGAATGCTTGCTCTTGCTAAACAAATGAAAAAAGCAGATTCGGAACTAGAAATAATATTCTTCACAACAATGCCCACTTTGCATTTGCTTAAGCCATATGGGATCCCTGCCCATCACATATCCGGGTCGCCTTATTTTGATGAAATGTCAACAGCAGAATGGAATGGTTTGCTTGAAGAAGAATTGGCATTATGTTTTGAAGCACATCGGCCTAAACAATTCGTCTTCGATGGCGCCTTTCCGTATAGGGGAATGTTACGTGCGATTAAAGCAAATCCTCAAATCGATAAAATATGGATGAGGAGGGGCACATTCCGCAGGGGGAAAACAATCCCTGTGGATAGTGTAAATCATTTTGACTTAATCATTCACCCCGATGACAGCATACCACGTCTTCCAAGTGAAATTGAACATAACGTCCCAACTACAAATTGCCCACCAATTACATTGTTAGAAGCCAATGAACAGATGTCTAGAGGACTAGCTCGAAGGAGATTGGAATTACCATTAGATGCAGTGGTTGCATATGTTCAGATTGGTGCTGGAGAAATTAATGATATTAACAGTGAAGTACGCATAACAGTTGATGCATTAGTGCGAAGAGAAAACGTCCACGTGGTCCTGGGCGAGTCGATGATTGGGAGTCGATTTGAAATTGATTTACCAAAGGTACATTTGCTGAGAGATTATCCAAACACTCTCTATTTCAAAGCCTTTGACATTACTGTTCAGGCAGGAGGGTACAATTCATTTCACGAGGTTAGGAAGTTTGGACTTCCCACGTTGTTTTATCCCAATTTATTCACTGGTATGGATGATCAATTGGCTCGTTGTAAAGTGGCAGAAAAAGAAGGTTGGGGCTACGTATTGGAAGAAAGAAGTGCTGAAAACATTGAATCGGCAATCGGAGACATACTTGAAAAGGCAGGTGAATCAACTCCGCTTGACGAAGAAAGTGGGTCAATACCACTTGCTCAACAACTTGTATCTAGGCAGTGAGATCTTATTTGCCAGTAAGTTCGTAATATGCTCGAATAGTTTCTGTTGGGTCACCAACGGAATGTATCTTTCCTTCATGTACAAATGCCACACGGTCACAAATTTCTCTCATCAAGCCAAATGAGTGACTAACAAGTACCACAGTACTGGTCGATTTAACCAACGATAAAATCCTGGCCTTACTTTTTTCCCTGAATTGGGGGTCCCCAACGCCAAGAACTTCATCGATTAGTAATATCTCAGGTTCTACCGCACTCGCAATCGCAATCCCCAATCTCGCTCGCATTCCACTGGAATATGTTCTCAAAGGTTGATCGAAGAACTCCCCGATTTCACTAAATTCGATGATATCACCCATCATATCATCCATCTTCTCTTCCTTGTGTCCCAGAATGCTTCCGTAGAGGTGAACATTCTCACGCCCAGTCAGATGTTCATTTAATCCAACCCGAACACCAGCCAATAGTGATGTTCTCCCCCTCACATACACCGAGCCTTCATCCGGTTGGTAAATTCCAGCCATCAATCGGAGTAAGGTACTCTTCCCTGAACCATTTCTTCCAATAATTCCGAGAACTTCACCTTGATGGACATCCAAGGAGACATTCTCTAAAGCAGTAAAATTCGCTTCAGGTTTTTCCTTTCTTCCAAGAAGAGATATAATTCCCCTAAACAACCCCTTTCCCCTTGGAAACCTCAATGCGGCATTTTCAACTCTAACAGCATCACTCATAGGTATTTCACCACCTTCGCCTCCCACTTTTTGAAGACAGCAATTCCGAGGAACAAGGCCCCAATAGCAAATCCTGTTGAATACATGAGGTATTCAAGAGGTATTGTCAATTCAGAACCATCAAGTCCTTTTCTCACCAATGTGATGGGAGTTACCATAGGATTCAACAGGATTGCACCTAACCAGTCACCACTGGCTCTTGATGCTGCCATTTCATAGGTCCACATAACGGGTGAAACAAAGAATCCTGCTCTTACGATAAATCGGAATAGATGTTGCACATCTTCCGACATAGCATTCAATGGCGCTACTAACATTCCAATTCCTAAAGCTAAAATCGTGGCAAGAAAAAGGCCGAGTGGAATCATCCAGAATATCTGAACATTAGGTCGAACATCAAGATATAGCATGACTGGAATAACTGCAAGTAATGCTGTACAAGAAATCCAAAATTGGGCAAGGACAGGAGAAATCGCCAATATTTCTCTAGGGAAATAGACTTGTTTAATCAGATTCTTCCCTTTTGTTAAACTACCCACACTTGCTTGTAAACTCTTTCCAAAGTGCCCCCAAACGATGACACCAGTAATCACATGCAATGGGTATAATCGGTCGGGTGTACCAGCAATTATTGTGAATAGGGCATAGTACACAATGGAGAGCAGTAATGGTTCTAGAAACGTCCAACCGAACCCTATCATAGCTCGACTATATCGACTCTTTATGTCCCTTCTAACAAGGTTGCGAATTAGATAAGCCTCTTCAAACAATGTACGGAAAAATTGCCTCGGTCCAGTTAGAAATGGAACCGAAGGATTCTGTTCGACCATAGGGACTTCATCGTTCACAGAGATGCCAGTATTCCCCCCTTCTTCACTTCATCGGACTTTCAGGGCCATTGGGCTTCATACAGAAGACCACCTCCCCAACTCGTGGCCCGTATTGCTTCTGTGGTGTCTAACGGGTGTAACCCTGACCCCCGTGTTGTTAGAGAGGCCCGCTGGTTAGTTGGTGCCGGACACGAAGTGACAATACATGCATTCGATCGTTTAGAAAACCTAGAACCCGAATCAGAAATCGATGGTGTTAGAATTATTCGTCACCGAGTTGGAATGACGCGATATGGTGGTACATTTTCGACTATGAGGGGCATACAGAAATTTAGAAAATCTGTTGCAAATAGTTTGGAAAATATCGACATATTGCATTGCCATGATGCCGACATGCTTCCCTTGGCAACGAAAACCAATGCAAAAGCCATCCTTTTCGATATGCACGATTTACATCACACATGGGTTCGCATGGCAAACCCAAAGTCCATCTTGCGAAAAATAGTTTCAATCAGAATGAAAAATGCAATGTTATCAAGGGCAAAATCAGTAGATGCAGTAATCACCTCTTCAAGATATTTTTCGGATTGGTTATCAGAGCACGAAATCCCGTCCATCCCTATCGAAAACCGAATAGAAAATCAAGAACCTCTAGCGATACCTAAATCTCCAGCAATAGGATATTTCGGTAAAATCCGCGAACCATCCTCATTCCAATTACTCTTTGACTCACTAATGATTATTGAACAAAAATCACGCCCTAAAGTCATCATTTCAGGAGATGGAGTTGCGACTGAAAAAATCAATCAGCTGGCGAAAAAATACACAGAATTGGATATTGAAATCCGATCCAATTTCACCCATTCTCAATTATCTTCAATGATGGGTGACATTTCAATTATGTTTGCCATGTATCCTCCAGATAGAGGAAATATTTCAGAAGGTGCAATCCCTTCGAAGATGTTTGAAGCAGCAGCATACGGCAGGCCCAGTATCGTGAATCGAGACGCACCCATGGGGGATATTTGTGAATCAGAATCACTTGGGATCGGTGTCGATTGGGGCGACACTGAAGGATTAGCCGCTGCAATAATTCGTTTACATGGTAGATCTGCAGACCTTGTTCACGATGAATTAGTTGAGAAAGAAAAATTTCTAGAAATCGTGAATGCACTCAAAATCTGAAATAGATAAAATCCACGGTTTCTGCGGGCCTCAGCAAAAACGCTAGTGCGAGCATCGTACCAATTGCTAGTCCCCATAGCCACGAATTTTGATTTGAAATCCAGTGTTTGAGCCCTCCGACACGCCAACTAAGAAAGTGGCCAATAAAGAAAAGAATCGCTATACCTAGTGTCAAGAACTTAATCTCGGGCAATGCACTATACATTTCCGCAGTATCCCAATGTGCATCGATTCCAACAAAGGTCTTGAGTGATGGAATCAGGATTGCAGTATCTTCTACTCTGAAAACAAGCCATGTCATGAAGACGAAGTATTGAGTAATTAACCATCCAATTAAAGTTGATAATACAGGTGATTTCTCAAAAGAGGATTTGATGAAACCAAGTTTGATTATTCCCCGATGCCCAATGAGAAGTAATCCATGTAGCAAACCCCAGAGAACAAAGTTCCAAGAAGCACCGTGCCAC
>JASLKH010000082.1 GCA_030747675.1 Candidatus Thalassarchaeaceae archaeon
GTTGTGGGACTCATCTGTTGTTGAAGTATCTTCTCCCGTTCACAAAAATACAGAGGGGCCCCCTCTGTATCGACGGGTGTACGAAGGGTACCGACGCGTGAGTTTTCCATCAGAGGGTATACAGAGGGTTGATGGAAAGATTGAAGACTCATTTCATACAGCAATTACTATGACGCTCTCCCCTGATGGCAAATGGATGTGGGACGGGTCCAACTGGATACCTGCCCCCCCTCAAGAAGCCATTAAAGAATTTAGTGAGAATCCTGTGGTGGAGGCTCAGCCTGAACCTACGGCTGTGCTTCCGGCTGGTATGCCTCCTCCGCTCGCATTTCACGGGCGGCCTTATCCCACGACTATTGTGGGTGCATCTCTAAGACGGCCCACTCTGAGTGTATTTATCCAACTAGCCGGTTTGATATTAGTTGTACTGCCAATTCTTTATTTCATATACAGTAGTATATTTTGGGGATATGGTGATGAAGATGGAACACCTCTTTTCTTCGTCGGCGTTATTGTATTGGCTATTGGTTGGTTTGTAGGTTGGCGAGGGGATTCACTTCGGTTGATTAGGGCCGCTGAGATTGAGTTCGCATCGGGGAATATTGAAAAAGCGATGAAATATTACAAGAAGGCTGGCAATCTTGAAAAGTTAAGAGAATGTGCTGAATTGTTGGAACAGCAGCAATCACATCAAATTACATCGAGTCAACAACCTGAAATTTATTCCCAACATGAGGCAATCTCGATGAGCGATAGTGTAGTTTCTGGAGATGTACACTATCATCTCAATCCGCCACAAGCCGCAGGTGCTGTTCATTCCGATGAACCTCAGGTTTCTCCTTTGATGAAAATAGGTAGAATCATTGCCATCTTCATAACTATAACAGCTGCCGTACTAAAAATCGGCGTTGAGATAATGACTTGAAAATGCAGAGTGATACAAAATAAATTACAAAATTATACATTTTTGGTGGTGCAGGGGGCAGGATTTGAACCTGCGAACCACTGAGGACTGGGACCTAAACCCAGCGCCGTTGACCAAGCTTGGCAACCCCTGCTTAGTTGCCGCTGTTCAACTTTAGGTCAAGAACATGGCGGCGAGCCTTTGACAAAAGGCAACGGTCAAATGCTCTCGATATTGGGGGGCCGATTATGTCCCGAATTGCAGTCCTAGGACTTGGCAATTGGGGAACGGCTCTCGCACGCTCATGGGTGGAAGATTCTCACAATGTAATTGGATGGACCATTGAAGAGGAAGTTTATGCTTCAATTCTCGAAAAAGGAGAGAATACGAAATATTTGTCTGGATTTGATCTAAACATTGAGGTTACAATGAATTTAGCCGAGGCAATTGATGAAAGTGAATTACTAGTCCTCTCATTACCTAGTAGCGCAATTCTCAATGTTGTCGAACAAATGATTCCTCACCTTCGTCCATCACATGTCCTATTGGATTTAGCAAAGGGATTAGCACCTGATGAAGAAGAAGGATCTGGACTTATTTCGGAAGCAATTGAAGCGAAATTAAACGCGGCAGGTCTTTCCAACCCAGTTGCAGTACTTACTGGACCCACAATTGCTCCAGAAGTTGCAAGAGGAGTTGTGACAACTGCAATGGTTGCTGGACATGATATATCGGTATCTAGGCGAATTTGTGATCGATTATCTACGGAATCAATTGTGCTAGTTCCTTCAGAGGATGCAACTGGTTGTGAATTATGGGGTGCATACAAAAATACTGTAGCATTAGTTTGCGGTGTTGTCGATGGATTAAGAGATAGCATCGGTGGCGACAACCTCAAAGCCGCATTGGTAACTGTTGGATTTGCAGAAGGGCAGCGACTGTTACCCTTGATGGGGGCGTTACCAGATACTGCTTTTGGACCCGCTGGATTGGGAGATTTGTATGTCACCAGTACTAGCCCTAGATCACGTAACCGCACCCTTGGTGAGATGTTGGGCAAAGGGAAAACGTTGGATGAGGCCATGGGTGGTATGGTCATGGTAGCTGAAGGGGTTCGGGCAGCAAGAATGTTTGAAGAAAAAGCAAGAGAAGTCGGATGTAGAGTGCCCTTCCTAAACGCTCTTGGTGCTTTACTTGATGGGCGTATTTCTGCAGAAGATTGCGTTCGTTCAATAGCCGAATCACTTGTGTGAAAGTCTCAAGTCCCTTGACCTGCTGGGCTGTACATGGCCTTTGAGGATTTAACTGAATTCGAGACTCGGCTTTTTGAGTGGATTAGGCAATCAGATTTTGAGGAAGTCCCTTGGAAAGCAAGTCGTGCAGCCAAGGCATTCAAAGTGAAAACTGAAGAAATAAATGAGGCGTTGGCCGCACTAACAAGTAAAGTTCCCAATCACATTTACGTGCATTACGAAGATGGTGCAATACGAATCAGTGCAGACCATCCGTGATTATCATTACTCTATTTCAACTGTTGAGGTGCCCTTCATGATGACTCCTTCAAAATGAATTGAGATTTCCAAAATGCATGAGCCATTGCAAATGTCAACCCCATTCTCATAAATTGAAATTTTTTCTCCAGGACTCCAATTCGTATTATTATCAGAGATAATACATGGGGATTCTTGAATTAATGAAGGGTTATTTAGAGCCATAATTGGTTCACCCCCTAACTGAGCAATCATTACTGTAATATGGCGTGGTTCATCTGCATTATTGTAATAATTTAGCAATTGAATTTTGAATGTCGAATTCCCATCATTGAGAATATAAATTTGATTCTTTGCTTGAACACGATGAGTGGATATGTCATAATCATACCAATCTAATTTTTCCTCAGAGTTCTCATCAAAGCTCCCATTCGGAACATTGGTTAAATCACTAAATTCAACATCATTTACAACGAGTCCCAACACATTGTCCCCCAAGAAAATATTTGTTGATGAGAATTTCATTGAGTAATTTGATGATTCAGTTTCAAGCATCGAAGAAATATCAAGATACGTGTAAGTATCTTCAGATGTTGCATCAACGAGTAAAGTAAAGGTTTGTCCATCTGCATTCAATTTAGTTTCAATATTTCCATAACCTTGAGAAATGCTTGTGAGGCCACCAGTTGTGCAACCATATTCACCACTTTGATCACTTAGGGTCATAGTAGTAAATGCCCAATCGAGTTCGTCTTTACCTGAATCAAATATCAATGAAAACAACTCATCTTCGGTTGAATTTGATGTTTCTAATTCTCCATCTGTTGCTGAGTATGTGTTATTTGTTCCCACTTCCGATTCATAGGAGGCCACTAGATAATACCAATATCCGCCTCCCAATATTGTGGCTACAATTACCAAACTGAGAATTCGTTTCCATACTACCATATCAATACCTCATTTTTTTGTGTAAAAAGGGATTAATTCTCTCCAACGTGCCCTAGGTGAATGTGTTTCACTATCCATGAATCTATGCCGAATAACAAGGGATATCTGATCTATAACGACCACGGCCACGTATATGACAAGGATGAGAGCAAAGGCCCGATCATAGCGTGAATAAACACCCAAATAATTGTTAAGATACCACCCGATTCCCCCCGCACCAACTAACCCTATTACAGAACCATGTCGGATATTGTATTCAAACATGAATAAAATTTGGCTTAATATAGCATTACTTGCTTCAGGTAATGCAAAGAAACGCGCAACTTGCCACCGGGGTAAACCCATGGCCCTAGCAGCTTCCAAGGGGTAGCGGCTGACACCTTCTAGTGCCTCATACTGTAATTTCCCCAGATAACCCACTGTATACAACGTCATTGCTAATACACCTGCAAGTGGCCCTGGTCCAAACATAATGACAAATAAAAGAGCCCAAACAAGAGAGGGGAGTACGCGCAGCCCTGCAAGAATATTACGAGTCAATGTTGAAAGCAAAAGTGGTGACAAATTATGAGCTGCCATCATAGATAATGGTAGAGAGATTAACATTCCAATTAACGTGGCTAGGAAGGCAATTTCAATTGTTTCCGATAGACCATGAACTGCAGGACTACAAGCCCAATCTGCATCCCAATTACAATCAGTTTGCGTCCAAGTAGCTCGTTCTGTAATTACACTGAAATCTGGAGGGAACATTTCAGACCAAAGTATTGTCGCATTTTCCCATCCTCCATGTAAATTATATAAATTGAGGCCCAAATGACTTGAAATCAAAAGTGCAAGAATGAATACCCCTGCATATACAATAATACTGGGCCTTTTTTTCAACAATTGGTGGAATTTCAAATATTCACCTCCTCTAAACGAGAACCTTTGATTTGTAAAATTCGATCACAAAATGTACTGGCCCGCACTGGATTATGATCAACGACTATAATTGCAACATTCCCCTCCTTTGCTAAACTTTGGATTAATTTTACAATTCCCTTTGCTGTGTCGGCGTCTAATTCCCCCAAACACTCATCGGCAAGAAGTAAAGTTGGTTTCTGGACCATTGAGCGGGCAATTGCAACTCTTCTTTGTTGGCCACCAGATAATTCACTAATTGGATCCAATACCTTTTCACTGAGATCAACAGCCGCTATCGCTTCCCTTGAAGCCTCTCTCAATTCATGACCAGGGAGTGATAGAAGCGATTGCCACAATGGTGCATTTGGTAAGCCACCCATGATTACATTGTAGCCAACTGTTTGATGAGTGATTAAACCAAGACGTTGGGGTATGTAACCAATTTCTCCTCTCTCCAATGGGGCATCTACATCTCCCTCCAAAGGTGGAATTAAATTCGCAATAGTACGAAGAAGTGTTGTTTTGCCAATCCCTGATCGTCCAATAATTCCTACAATTTCGCCAGATTGGACTTCTAAATTAACTGATTTGAGCAAGGGCTCATCTTTTGTGAAGCCAATATCTGCTGAACGGATGCTAAGGACTGAATCCGCCATCATATCTCCGAATCCCTTTTCCTTCTTGAAACGTAAGCACAGCCCAGCCCAAATTCCAAGTCGAGGCGTGACGTGGAATTTGGGCTAGGCCGGCGTTTTGTGCTAATCTCTATTCATTATATTTATCTTCGAAATACTCATTTATTCCAGGGATGTTTCCTATTGCATCACTGTATGACCCTAGGTGATTCGCACTAGTTACAGCGGTAACTGCTCCATCATTCTCGAGGACATTCTTGAGAATTTCACCACCACAAGTATTCTGTGGGATCTCGGCAACTTGGTGTGTGCCCATGTTATAGCAACCAGTATAATTAGTTCCTTGCATAGGGTAATCTTCAACCCACATTTCACTACTCATTGCTAGCATTGCAGCAACAAATGCATCACGCTTCTCATCGTCAATTTCGTCAGGGTTAATCATAACTGGATGACTTGGAACTAAACCGAAATGAGGTTCAAGAATACGATATTCATCCCGATCAAGACACCATTCATTACCATCACAATGGTCTTCATAAGAGGATGTTTTAGCAAAAGCAACATCGCCCACACCTGCAGTCATACACTCAAAAGCACCATCATAACCATAATATTGTGCTCCCTTCTCAGGTATAGTTGCTGTATCAAAATGGTTCTCAATAGTAGTTCTAAGAGATTCAATATCATCACTACTGCCATCTACTTGAACCAGACCTTCGCCAATCATGTAACCCATTGGCATTAACATTCCTGCTGATTTAAGCCAACCTGTGTGGCATGAATTATTACCTTCGAGTTGATCTAGTGATGTAATGTTAGAACTATTCTTCACCCATGCAGCTGCCGTGTAGTAAGTACTACCATCAGATTTGGTATCCGCAAGTATTGCTTCCAAACCATGGGACTTCCATGCCACAAATGCAGCGCCACCATCTAAAAATGCAGCATCTGCATGACCAAAGCGAACCGCTTCAATTGCCGCATTAGAACTTGAAATTGGATAAATTTCCACATCATATCCCGAATGCATTTCGATGTAATCTGCCATCAACTGTGGATTGGAATCAGGATTTTCATAGTCATCTTTCACAGTATAAGCAAGGCGTATTACATCCTCATCTTTTTCTTCATCGTCGCCAAGGCATCCTGCCAAAGCGGTTGTCATCAATAGACATACTACTAGTGCGTTTTTCAAAAAAATATTTTTCATTGCTTTTCATCTCCGGGTTTAAGGCACCCTTAAACCCAGCGCGGGATACATTTTATCTATAATGTTTAGGGTGCCTTGAATTCGTTTTAGGTTGCCCTAAAACCCATTTCCCAATGGGTTTAGGGCTATATTCGATTCATCCTAAGAGAGAACAGATACATTGGAAGAATTGTCCACAATACAGCCGAAGACCAAATCCAAATGGAATCCAAGCGCGGTTGGGAATTAGAAGGTAAGCGAGTTTCGAGTAACAATTGATACACGCCATTGGGGCTGAAAAGATCCATTTTCTCAGCCATTAAGTCAAAACTTGATGAATTTGTGTCTGTTGCATCTACACCCATAAATGTTGCAACTACTACCGTCACCAACAGCCACAGCAAAGTGAAAAGAAGCCATGTACCTACTCCCAATGTTACTGCTGAGCCCATGTCGCGAGCTACTGATGAGGCCAGTAATTGCAAACAAGTATACCACCAAAGCAACAGTCCTGTTGCAATAACAAAAATTGAAAAATCGGTGAGAGTAGGCCATGCATTCATCTGATTATGGATGATGTATGTGCCAATTAATACCCCAACAAGTGTCGGACACATTGCCGCCATCCAAGTTCCAATAACCTGGGATATCGCAAAATCCGTCCGGGGCATCGGTTGTGACAAATCAATGAGCAATTCACCAGTTAATTTACGGCGACTAATTGCATCAAAACCAAGCAAAACAACAGAAAGTGTGCAAACAAGAACAACAACTGTGCTTGCTAGAAAAAGAGCACTCGTTGGAGATGTAACTTCAATTCCGGCAGGGGCTACAAACCTTGAATCTGAAAATCCCCAGCACGCTGCTGAAAGCAAGAAAATTATCAAAGGTGCAAGAAGCATCATTCTTTGTCCAGTTAGTTGACGCTTGACTTCGCAAAGTGAAACAGACCGCAATATTGAGAGGCGGCTACTCATCTTCACCAGCCCCTACTTCAGAAAAAATATCGAAACCTGCATCTTCTAAACGAACCCCTGTTGCTGAAGAAAGTACTTCTTCTAATTCGGCGGAAAGTGGTGTTAATCTAGTAAGAGAATATTTTTCTTGAAGTGTAAAACGTTTCATTGTATCCCATTCACCAGATTCCAAATGTAAACGATAAGCCCAATCCTCTCCATCCATTGTAGGGATTTCTTCTATGGTGACATGCTCACCAACATCCGTAGGCTCTTTACCAATTCCAGCAATTTCTAATCTCGCACTTAAGCCTAATTCTTGCTCAATATTAGAAAGAGGCCCATTTACTAAAATCCGTCCATGATGCATTAGAATAACTTCATCGACAATACGTTCAAGTTGCAACAAACTGTGACTACTAACCACAACTCCAACACCTTGATCCGCAAGTTGAGATAGTAATATCCTGAAAGCTGCTTGTGCAACGGGATCTAAACCATTTAATGGTTCATCCAAAATGAGAATCTTTGGATTTCCAAGAAGCGATGTTGCAAGAGATAACCGTTGCTTCATACCCTGAGAAAGAGTTGAAAGAGCATCATCGGAACGTTTGGAGAGCCCCACTATTTTCAGCACATCTTCGCCCTTACAAGAGGAGATTCCTCGCATTGAACAGAGACGTGTGATAACTGCGAGAGGTGTGCTATGTCCCTCCCATGATACGCTTTCAGGCATGTATCCAATAGCCATAGATAATTCAACCCTGGAATAATCTAGAGAAATATTTCTCCCCTCTAATCGAAGTTCGCCGTCATCCAATTTTGTTAATCCAGATAAAACTTGCATCAATGTAGTTTTACCCGCTCCATTAGGGCCAACTAAACCAATCACCTTTCCTGGTGAGATTTTTAGATTTACATCTCTAATCCCTGGTCCTTTTCCTGTGGCCCAAGGGCGGAAAAATGTACCCCGGCGAACCGGGTGGCGATAGTTCGCGGCAAGTAATTCAAGCATGCGCCTCACCTAGCCGTAAGGTGGCCCCTTCTTGGAATTGCTTGAACAAACTCCTGAACAATTTTTCAGCCACATGGTTCAATGGGTAGTAAGTTTACGCAATAGCAATGCACGTAGCCGGAGCTGTCATTGCATGGCTGGTGCCACTCATTCTTCTTACAGGGACAATTGGTATGGAATGGAAAAGAAAATATCCAGACGTTCATCTTTCAGATTATGTCCAAGCTGATACATTTGCAATGGGGTTGATTGTACTCAGTTTCTGCGTATGGATTATCCCTCTAGGATGGTTACTTGCACTCCCACTCGCAGGAATTTGTTTGGGTATTCTTACGATATATTCAGAAAATTCTAGAAAAATGTGGGTCCAAAGATGGAAACCTCGTTCCTTACTCGTTATTGCCATTGTAATAGGCGTAATGATTTCAGGAATTAGTTCAGTATCAGAACCAGTCGGTGCACCAGACTGGGGTGAACCAATATTGACTGAGAATTCCGATGCTCCAGCGTGGCCCGCATCTGAACAGCACACATGGGTTGTTACTGAAGGAATTCTTCCCACTGATTTCACAATTCTTGTTGTCAACCACATTCGATTTCCAGGAGCCTATTCTGCATATGGATCTGGGTCGTGTGTCCTTTGGTGGATTGAGTTTTCAGATGCTGATGATTTGCGTCTTAAACAATCGATTGAAACTTTGTTGGATAAAACCAATCAGCCGTCATCGTATACAGAACACTTCTCTCTTGATACTATTTCAAGTGGCGAAACACACGAGTACGATTCGGCAACTTTACCATACAGTCAAAAATTCGTAGTTATCGATTTGTTTGGTGAAACCAAAGTTGCCGAAGTCATCACTGTCGCACAGGGCGATTGGGGTGGGGAAGTTCATCTTCTAACCATGATTAAACCAATGATTGGTTTTGATACTCCATTTTACGCAGATAACGACCCATATGGTGCCAAATATGTCGACGCTTGGCTAAATTCTCAGCCCTAATGGAATAATGAACACCTAAGGTGTTCCTAACAACAGTTGATGTAATGCGGGAAAGCCTCTTGAGGCGTCTTGTGGGTTGCCGTGTCATGAGGAATACTTTCGTCAAAGGCATGTGGGCCGTGATGCTCACTATTTTGTTGCTAGGAAGCATGAATAATATAGAAAATGAATTGGATGAAACTGACAGCGTTTCGGAGGCTGGTCGACAAGAAGGAGGTGTCGTTGCTGAATGTGAAGGGCTAACATTTGAAGATATGTTCAATTACACACATGCAGATTTCGAATTTGAAATTGCAGATGATTGGGAAACAGCATATGTTCGAGCTGTTGCTTGGGTAAACGGTACGCTTGCAGATGATGTTCGATTTGATTTTGATGAACTGTTTGAACCCCTTGGTACCGACAATGGGTGGCTATCAACTGATGAATATCGGACAGTCAGAGCGATTGCTGCACAATGCGTAGAGCAGACAAATCCTAGAGTCGGATTCCGAAGTGGACCACCTCATCGAGGTGGTGGTGGAGTAAATTGGTTCAACGCATCTTGGCTAAATACAGATGACAATCCAATGGTCCTTGAAGAATGGAATTTGATGCCAGGAAATCATGTTGATGAAAGAACATGTCCTACTCAAAACCCGCAGAATGATTGTGTGGAAATTCCTGTAGCACCCATTACTCAAGGAAGGGATTGTGACACCACTATTACGCATCCAGATGAGTGCAGGCTAATCATTTGGCTAAATGCGACACTTGAGTTTGACACTCAAGGTATGATGAGTGGAGGGAGTGATGAATTTACTATTGCAATGAACACATCAAATATGACCAATACTGATATGCATATCACATTCCCTGAACAATCAGGTCTACGAATCAACCTGTTTGAAGAGTGCGATGGGCGTCGGATTGATCAAGCCAATAATAGCAACCAAGGAGCTACTCCTGCCCCAGGGGACTGTGATGAAGGGTTGAATGGATTTGGCAATGATGATAGCATTAGTGTAAGCAGCCGGTTGGTTAGCATCAATGGGCAAACACGACTCAAGGTCGATGCACAAGTTGAATATGATATGTCGATATGGCCAACAGGGCAAGATATGTTCTTTGATATGACAACCACTCCACCTGAAACGGATGACCCCCCCTCTTGGACTTCGACAGCGCCTGCTGAAGGCAACATTATGCCAATTGCAGATGACGGGCGAGTTCTATTTGTTTCATCGAACCAGATGGCAGCGTGGGCGGAAGATGATCAAGGTACTCCCTTGATATCATGTACTTCCAATGATGCAAATTTATGGTCAATGAGTAGTGATGCCGAAGGACTCTCTGCTATTGCCCCAGGAGGCACTGACAGTACAACTGTGACTTGCCAAGCAACTGATTCAAGTGGTCAAACTTCAGAAATGAGAAATTTCACTTTACAGGTTCCAATGCGGCCCATTGCTGCTGTTGTGGGTGGAAATGCAGAAGTTACAATGACACCTACAACTGGAATGCCAGAAATGCAAGTAGTGGTTACTCTCACTCAACCAGATGCACAAGTGTCATCCAATTCAATGGCGTTATCAGGAACCAGTACAATTTCAATTCCACTTGAATCGATGTCCCCGGGGCCATTGATGGTTGAAATTGTTGCATCTGGAACTGGAATGGCTACCTTTTCACATATCTATGATCTTGACATGGATAAAGAATCCGCAACTCCAACACTGTCCCTTAGCACATATGAGTGGTACGATGGAAAATATGAGATGCAAGGGAACTTCAATGACCCAGATGGAGACTCAGTTACCATTACTGCAACCAATGATGGATTTGATTGGGGAGATGTAGTAAAATCAGGGAACCAATGGATGGTTTCAGGCCCAGGTATTGATTCGATTGATTCGATGAATTCAATCGTGATTACGGCATGTGATAGTTGGAATAAATGTTCCACAATAACACACGAGGCAGGGCAAACACCTGGAGTCACTTCCCCTCCACCTGTAGATACTAGCGAACCTAAAGATGATGATGACGGTGGTGGATTACCCGGGTTTGGGTTATTTGCTGCACTCGCAGCATTCGCCTTAGCCGGAACTAGAATGAGGCGGCGTGAATAACTAATCTGTAAAGGGAGCATTCATACGGAGTGCACTGCCGGCTCAAGTCGGTGAATGTATGGCGTTTGAAGGTCTGATTCGTGAAATTAGTCACGAAGGCGGTATGCTAGTGCCTTTTACTGGTGAAGCGCCACCTCTAGGTCAAATCATGCAATTACCTGGTGGGAAATGGGTTGGAAAGATCGACACAGTAATCGGAGAAATCAGTGCTGCTGTTGCACATATCAAACCATTTCGCGATGTTGAAGTTGATTTACTAGTCGGCCAACCTGTGGAACTTGCTCCGCCTAAAGAACGGCGTAACAATGATCGTAGAGGAGGCGGAGATCGAAGAGACAACCGCGGAGGGCAAAAAGAAGGTGATTGGATTTGTCCGAAATGTCGTAATGATAATTTCGCATGGAGAGATAAATGCAACCGTTGTGAAGCTCCAAAACCATCTGGAGGAGGCCACCGAGGAGGAAATAGAGGAGGTTTCCGCGGAGGCGGAGATCGAAGACCTCAACGACGTGATGATCGAGGGGGGAATAGAGGAGGCTTTCGCGGAGGCGGAGATCGGAGACCTCAACGACGTGATGACCGAGGTGGAGATCGAAGACCTCAACGACGTGATGACCGAGGTGGAGATCGAAGACCTCAACGACGTGATGATCGAGGAGGGAATAGAGGAGGTTTCCGCGGAGGCGGAGATCGAAGACCTCAACGACGTGATGATCGAGGGGGGAATAGAGGAGGTTTCCGCGGAGGCGGAGATCGAAGACCTCCGCGACGTGATGACCGAGG
>JASLKH010000083.1 GCA_030747675.1 Candidatus Thalassarchaeaceae archaeon
GACACAAGTGAAGAGTGCACAATCAGCGAAGAAGACGCTGACGGTGTCTGGTCACAGAACGAGCACATCACTCTCTCTGAGAATGGTGTCGACATTATGGACAGTGCTGGCGAAGTAAACATCTACGTCAAGTACCGTTCATCAACTGTTGCTGGAGACAGCAGCGTTGCTGTTGCTTGAACTTAACTGACTGCTTAGACTAGTTCAGAAAACAAGATGACATCGTGCCTCCCGATGGGCGCTTCGGCGCCCACCGGGGGGCCTTTTTTTTGTTTCAAATATCTATTCTATTTGATTTAATTGAATCCCATTGATGCAAACTCTTACCTGCCTTCAGTAAAACCATCCCATAAGCAAGATACAAGTTGTTCTGAAGATAGGCAAGAATTGTTCCACACAATGGGACCCTGATACCAGTCACACCAATTCCAAGTGAAAATATAACTAAAGCATCGATAAGTAACATCCCTCGATCAAGTAAAGTTGCTTCCGAACCAGTCCATCCAATCAGTATTACTGTCAATGCATGTGATATTCCGGCTAATATTCCAATTATAATCAACCAAGGAGAGACTGTGTGTTGTAATCCATTCAAGCCCAAAATCTTACCCCAATCACCACCTCGAAACCAGTGGCGTTTATGACGCCAAAAATGTCTTGATAGACCCTGGCCTCGTCGAGTTGTACGTGCAATTGATTCCTTTGGGTTTGTAATTGGTTTTTCACTAAAGCAAATGGCATTATCTGAAATAGAACGTAACCCTGATTCTCTTACACGAACTGCAAGTTGAGAATCATCAGCATTGGAAGTTGAACGAATAGGACCTATCGCGGAACTACGATAGGCTGCAATAGATCCTTCGAAAATTGGGGTTGAATCAATACGAGATTCACCTTCTCGAAACCAGCGATACCAATTACGGTAAGATGTTGAATCTGACTTGTCATCTAGTCCACCACAAACAGCACCAATATTTTGATTTCTCATCCATCGACCAATTCGCCGTAAAGCACCAGGTTCAAGAATTGCTTCGGCATCGGTCATTACAAATATTTCATCTTCTGGATTTAATTCCTCAATAGCTCGATTAACAGCAGCAGACTTGCCTAACCTAGTAACCATTTCAATAATTGATACCTCGACTTCGTTTTCCTTCATCCAAGTCTTGATTATTTCAACTGTACCGTCAGTTGAAGCCGAATCTACAACCATAAATCGGCGGCGATTTATAGGATATCTTTGTTCTATCAAGTTATTCAATTTTCTTTCAATAATAACTTCTTCATTCCACACAGGTAAAACAATGCATAAAAACGGTAAATCATTATCATGACATGATTCTAATTCAGGATATGGTGTTTTGATCCAATAACGATTTAGCCATACATGTATGGCTAAAGGAATGACAACACCAAGCGTTGCTATTACCTGAATTGCCAGAAAAGTAAGACGAACAATCATTCTAATCCCACCTGCTCCTAAGATAAACTCGGCATAAGTGCACCGTTTCGAAATAGGACAGCGAGCCCTTCATGCGGGTGAAGTGTGTGAGCCGGGTTGGGTGAGAGGTATGCGTAAGGTGCTTCATGTTGGTCCAGCCATTTCAAAAGGTGGTATGGGCGCAGTAATTCAACTTCTAGCATCGTCTCCTCCAGAAGGATGGAATTCTGAAATACTTCCCAGTCATAATGAAGGAGGAGCTTTTGCAATATTGCGTGCATGGTGGTCTGCAAGAAAAAATCTCAAAATTCGATTGAGAGATTCTGATGTAGACATTGTACACATTCACACTGCATCAAATTGGTCTTGGACAAGAAAGAAAATGTTGATTAAAATTGCAAGGAAAGCCGATATACCTGTTGTACTTTCCATTCATTCAGGTGATTTTGACAAACATTGCAGAAAAAATGGAAATAGTGTAAAATATATTTGTAAGGAGACGAGTACATATCCAGTTGTTCTTTCTGAAATTTGGATGGAACGATTAAGCAAATGGATTGAAAATCCGGCAATTATTGCAAACCCAGTCCCAGATGTTGATTCAACATCAATTCGGAACAAGAATTCATTTTTACTAATGGGTAGATCCAATCCTATGAAAGGACAAAAAATAATTATTGACGCTGCACAAATTCTTCTGAAAGAAGGATTTGATTTCACAATACATATGACCGGAATATCTGGTAACTATCCTGGTGTCACTTGCCATGGTTGGGTTGAAGGGGAAAAAAGAGATGTCTTACTCTCTACTTGTGGAACACTGCTTTCACCTTCGAAGTGGGAAGGTTTGTCCATGACCGTCATAGAGGCTATGGCAAGAGGTATGCCTATTCTAGCATCAAGTGCAAGTACTGGTGTTTTCATCAACTCAGGGAAAATTATTGAGAGGACGCCAGAAGCATTTGCCAATGCTATGAAACATATAATGACAAGTGATGATTGGTTGGAAATGTCAAAAAAAGGTCCTGTTGAAGCGGAAAAATATTCACTTTCTAATATTACAAAAGAATGGATGTCACTGTATAATCAGGTGATGAATAAATGAAGATTCTTTGGATTACCCACCGGCGTCTTGACTCTGATTTTTCATCCCAATCAAGGCATGGAATTGCAAAAGCTCTTACTGATTTTGGGTGGGATGTAGAATGGCTAGCAGCATCCGGAGGGCATTATTCCGCTCATAGATCTAAGATACTTGGACTTGGACATCACTCTTTTACTAAATCTATCAAAAGGTCTCTACAAGAAATTCAATTGAAACAATATGATGTTGCTTTAGTTGAGTGGACTGCAGTTATAGGATCAGTTGAGGCGTTAAAGAATGCTGATATACCGTGGGTATTAGTTGATAGAAGTCCTCCTGTTTCAACCGGTCTGGTTCAATGGATTCAGAATTTACAATACAAGGAAGCATGGAATATTGCTCGTATTTTCGCCGCCGGTTGTGCTGTGAAAAGTCAATTTCTGGCTGAAAGTCAACTCTGGGAGCGCCCAATTGCAATAGTTCCTGCTGGTGTAAATCTTGACGATTTTTCACCAACGATTATGACTGAAAACCCTACAATTGTGTCCCATGGTGTACTTGCCAAAGAGCGCTGTCTTGAAAAATTATGGAGAATTGATAATGATATCAGATTCATAGGAGCTGGGAGCGCTGCTAAGAGCTTGAAAAGAAAAGGGGTGAAAGTTGAGGGGCCATATAATTCTATCAAATTGAAAGAAAAATTGGCCGAATGTGAAATTGGGGTCTTGCATCTCCCTAATCGAGAGGTTTGGAAACATGCATCTCCTTTGAAAGTTGCAGAGTTTGCTGCATCAGGATTCGTGATAGTTTCTTCAGATGTAAGCGGATTGAATAAATTTCGTGATGAGGAATGGATTCGAATTATCCCACTCGGGGATGATGATGCTTGTAAAAAAGCACTAAATGAATTCAAATTAATGCCAGTGGAAGAAAGACAACGGCTAGGAGCACTAGCTCGGGCTGCTGCTGAAAAGTCAATGACATGGAAACACTGTTGCAATGACTTGCACGATTTGTTGATTGAGGTGAAATGTTGAGTAGGCACGTTCGATTAGAACGTGACACGATTTGGTTGTCTTTTGCTGATATTATTGCTCTTTTAGTCGGAATTGCAGTCCATGTTGTACTTACTCAGGCATTTTCTAATGGTGATTATGGCCGATGGATATTATTGCTAGATTTGTATTATGTCCTCTCTACAATCATTGACTTAGGGTTACCAACACTAATTGGAAGGGATTCTGAAAGGCTTGGGAAACATGCACATCAACTCGTAAGTCAATCTCTTAATCTTCAATCCAAATTTGCTATTCCAATTATCTTGCTAGCAGGGTTCATCGGTTGGTTTTGGGTTGGAAATGGAATTGATTGGTTAGTTGCTTCATTCATTCTGATAATTTCTGCATGCACACAAATTCTAACATATGCACATCGCGCAGCACTTCGATCACTAGGGGAATCAAGGCAAGAAGCCCTAGTGAGATTTGTAGATCGAGGAGCGACTGCGATTGGAATTGTCATTGTAGTTTGGCTTTTGGGAGCATCACCAATACCACTTGCTTTAGCTACTTTCATGGGGCCAATGGTGGCTATAATAATTGCAATAAATCTCGGAGAAAAAAAGTTAGAAGATTCAACTAATAATGGCTTGTGTTTGGAAACAAAAAATGTGTCTGATCAACAATTAATGAAATTAGGATTTCCATTTCTAATGGCCGCTATTGCTTTGGTTGTAAATATCCGAGTAGAGAAAATCTTACTCGGCGTAATCGCTACACCTAATGCAGTAGAGACTTTCCAAATTGCATGGCTCGCATTTATTGCAGGTTATGCACTTATTCTTTCAATTCGTGCAGTGATGTTGTCTTGGTACGGTGAAGTTCGCCATGATTATTCACGACTGATGGTTCGAAGAAAGCGCGCAAGAATACTTCTCATTCCGGCTGCTGTAATTGGGATATTAATTGGATATTCATTGGGTCGATTTTCAATTGGTTGGATTTTTCCAGATTATGCTAATGAGTCTTCGCCTGTGTTCATGATTTTACTGGTTTCTTGGTTATTTGCACTACTCGCAAGTGAGCCGTTAACTGCAATTCAAATTGGAAAAAAGCCTTCAGTTTATGCTGGAATCCTTTGGCTAGGTATTTTGATTGATGCTGTTATTTGCATCATTTTGATACCAAGCACAGGGGTGTTTGGAGCCGCAATTGGTTCGGCCTTCGGTACAGTATCGGTTCTTGGTTTGGCTATTGGCTGGGCTGAATCTTGACTATTCGCTAGGGCTTTCAGCAAGCATTTCTTGGAGTTCGCCACTTTCATACATTTCGAGAGCTATATCCGAACCCCCAATCAATTCCGCATTGACATATACTTGCGGCATTGTAGGAAAATCAGCCCATTCACAAACATTTGGAATCGCACGTGGATCCATCAGAACATTAACTGCTACAAATGGTTCATTCAATGCTTTCAATACTTGCGCGGCCCTATTAGAAAAACCACATTGTGGCATTTCCGGTGTACCTTTCATAAAAAGTACAAGTTTACTTCCTTTCACTAATTCTTCAAGTTCTTCTGGTGTCCAATTAAATTCGCTCATGTTTATTCCTCCTTTGGTCTTATGTTCAAACCTACAAATTCTGCTTCACTACGCCGATTAGGATGTGGGTGAAAAACTTCACCCTTATCTGTGGCAGCTTGTTCTGGCGTTAGACATTTGAGGTCTAATGCATGTATATCATTGGGGATATATGGCTTGAAGTGACTAAGCAATATACGTTGACGTGGTAATGGTCTCATCCCATCAAATGTAGGGGATACTATACGAACATGGAAATGATCCTGCCCTCCTGTCAAATCAACTACTGATATTTCGATTGCATCTGGTAAGGCCTTTCGAGCCTCGTCCTCCATCCATTCAATCGTTGGCATATTATCACCTAAACAATAGGGAGTATTGAATGCTTGTCAAGAAAGAAGTGAAGATTTGATCTTCGTGAGATTCTGTGCAATCGTTCCGTCATCATTGATTAAACCGGACCCTACTACTGCAACTTCGATTCCCCAATCTGCAACTTGAGCGATATTATGTGCTTTAATTCCACCATCAATCATCAACTTTGTTTGGCGGCCCCCTGCTGCTATTTGTGCATCTATTGCAGCCCTGAATAACTTCGTTTTTTCCTCCATTTCAGGCATAAAGGATTGGCCACCTTTTCCAGGAACCACGCTCATCACAAGAACGAGGTCTAGATCTGGAAGAAATGGGAGAATTGCAGCAGCGGGTGTGGCAGGGTTCAATACAGCACCAGCCTGACAGTCGCGAGCATGAAGATTTGAAATTAAAGTTGACATGTCTTCAATTGCTTCAACATGCGCAATAACTAAATTTACACCAGCATCAACATACTGTTCCCAATTTTCTTCAGCATTTGTTACCATTAAATGGCAATCCATGAATACATTCGAACCGACACGTTTTCTTATACTTCGAATCAACGCCGGACCAAATGTGATTGTCCGATTAACCACCCAATTTCCATCCATTACATCAAGATGAATCCAATTAATACCTGCTTCTATCACTTCATCAATTGTCCGACCTATTTCGCAAAAATCAGCAGTTAAGATACTTGGAGTGATTATCATAGTAGTCCCTCTATTTATTGCGAAGAGGAGGGGGTTCTCAAGTCTTGACCTTTGATATATACTTACATAGATTGATAGGATGGCTAATCTGGCAAGAGAATAGGGGTTTACAATGACAGGTAATTTAGTAGAGGCAACTGATGCAGACTTTGAGCAAGTAACAACAGGAAATGAGTGGGTTTTAGTTGATTTTTGGGCGCCATGGTGTGGTCCTTGCAAGATGATTGCTCCCGTACTTGATCAAATTGCGGGAGAGAGAGAAAATCTCACAATTGCTAAGGTGAATACAGACGTCAATCCGGTAACCCCTGGACGATTTGGGGTAAGGGGTATCCCCTACCTTGTTCTTTTCCACAATGGACAACCCATTGACACCAAATCTGGTGCAATGCCAAAAGCAGGATTTGATCAGTGGTTGAACAGCCACATGTGTTAATCAATTCTTGGCATTTATCAGTCGCCTTTGACGATCCTCAAAGGGTATCCCGACATCTCTCAATAAGCGTTCTCTTAGCGCTTCATGCAACCACATTCCACCTGGTAGTTCTAAAATTAAACCGCGTTCAAGCAATGCAGCCGGTGGTGGGCCGTCATGATTACAAGAAGAAGCGAGAACTGACCATTCAACCGGCCTTTCTGATGTTGCAAGGGTCGCAAGTAATTCATATTCTTGCTCAGGTAAAACATGTAATATTTCTTCATCTAAGAATCTGAGCCAGTCACCATGCGTTATCTCCCCATACATTTCCATCAACTCGACCGCTAATGGATGTCCCCCGGTAACTTCATGGATCTCTGAAGCAGAGGGTAGATCTTCCCCCGAGATATCAGAAAGCCAATCATCAATATCCGCTTCTGAAAGACCTGTTAATGCTAATTCACTAACTCTCTCTCTAGTGTGCACATCTCTCCTATCATAGAAATTTAGTGTAGTTCTACTGATTAATAATAATCTCAGTGGCGACGAATCTGCGACTTGTAATAAAGCTCCAAGAAGGTCTTCAGCTTCTGCGGCGAGATGATGAACATCATCCAATACTAGGAGGAAATATGGGGGGGCATCATCAACTTCTGCAAATCTGTTTCGTAAAACAGTAGGATCAGTGAGGTATGATAGTAAAAGGCGGCGGTAGGCGTCAATATCTAATTTAGAGCCTGGAGTCAAGGGTAGTGTTTCTAATAATTGATGTGGGTCATGGGTTGCATCAATTCCTACCCTATGCAATAATGATGTTGCTAACCCTAATGCGGAGTCCCAGGGTTGACATGGGTACCAGCAAATGGATAGTTGTTCATCAAGTTCCATTCGTTTTTTGAGCCAAAATGCGCCCAGTGTAGACTTACCAATTCCTGCAATGCCGTGTAATAAAAGGCAAGAGTTTCTTGACTGATACCACTCATCCAATAATTCTAATTCTGTTAAACGACCATGGACATCTCTAGTCACTGGTGGTTCAGTGTGATAAGTTGCATGAGCCCCTGCACCAAGTGTGATTCTACCTGGAGCAGGCTTGTCTTCATTCTCCTTCAATTGTATTAATCCGAAACGGATGTCTCCAAATGTTAAGACTCCTTCATGTTGTGCATGCATTAAGACCTGCAATAAACTCAAATCTGCTGATAGTCGATTGCTGGCGAGGCCTGCAATTATTTCTAATAATTGACCGCTTTCTTCACGAATCAAAACCGGTGTTAATCGTAATACATCTATTCTAGATTGAGCCTGTTCTCGACCCATGTCTGTAAGTTGCCATGTCTTCTGTCTACGACTTTCACCTCTAACTGTTCTACTATGCTCAGTAACCCAATCATTCTTGAGCAATTCACGCATTGTCCGACTTACATTTGGAGGGTGTAATGCACAGGCCTCAGCTATCCCTGGACGTGTTACTGAGGCACTAACCATGTAGAGATCTGCTTGATCATCTTGCTCACCTAGGTGGAGTAAAATTCGGTCCTCGACCGCGATGTGAACTCGTAAATCATTGCTCGGCATCAAACTCCCCTCAGGCTTCCTGCTGTTGAACTTCTCGCATTAAAGGTTGAGAAATGTTGGTCAAAAATTCTTCTCACGCGTATGTATAAAGAGCGCAAATACCCAATAATCACTAATACCAAGAAAATATGGGGAATATATGGCTAGTAATGTTGTTACCCAAAAAGTGGCTTCATCACGAACCTTGCTCCTCGCTGTTTTGATGATTACTGGAACCCTGTTTTCCTCCGTTGCTATAGCAGTAGACACTGATGCAGATGGAATAGATGACTCTGTAGATGATTGCCCTGTAGCAGCAGGTAACAGTACTATTGATCGTACCGGGTGTCCTGACCAAGATGGAGATGGAACTAGTGATTTGAATGACCCTTGGGTTATGTCAACCGGAGGATACCAACAAGATGCGCGACAATCGTCTAACGACGACTATCTAATGGTCCGTTTTACTGGAGATGCGACTCGATATGTGACTCTTGAAAATGCAGGAAGTTGGGGGAGCTCGAATGCTAATTTGCGAATATGGGATACTGCTACCCAATCAAATTTAATCACTATCCAAACAAACGAATATGGATTTGATGTTGATGCTTCTGCTGATGGGGCATATGTGGCCGCAGTATTCGACGATGACAGGCTTAGAGTGTACTATTCCAATAACGGCTCGGAAATGTTCTCAGTTAGCACCGACGTGGGAAGTGGGGATCAACCTAACGAAGTGGAATATAGTCCAGATGGAACTATGATTGCAGTTGTAGTTGGAAGGTCAGGGAATAGCGGAACCAATGGTGAAGTTCAAATTTACAACTCATTGACTGGAGCCGAAATCACATCATTAAACCCTGGGTCAGCAGATCGATTCAATTCAGTCGGTTGGAGCCCCGATGGGAGTCGAATTGTTGTAGGGGGAAATGAGAAAATTTTCATGCTGGAAACCGATTCTTGGACTATCAACCGAACCATTTCAAATGCCTTCAGCACACTTAATTCCGTTCACTACTCACCAGATGGGAATATGATTTCAGCCTGCTCTTCATGGGGCGGTAGTAACGCTCGAGCCAAGGTATACAATGCAATCACTGGTGCAGAAGTGTGGTCATATACTACTTCGACTTCTTGCAACGATGCTGCTTGGTCTCCGGACTCTTCTCAAGTAGCTTTTACACACACTTACTACCAATCTGACGGTGCAAGTATCAACATATTCTTTGCAACATCAGGTACCAAAATCGATACACTTTCAGCACCTCGTCCCGGTGGATGCACAGGCAGTGGAGGTAGCAACAACTGCGGTACTATTTATGGTGCTGACTGGCATCCTGATGGCAACTACATCATATCGGCACATGGCCGTAATGACGAGGGTATCTACCATTGGCTAGTTGACCCTGATATGGACAATGATGGCTATCTAAATCCAGATGATGCCTTCCCAGAAGATGGCACACAATGGAATGATACTGATGGAGATAATTTCGGAGACAACCCTGCTCCTGCTTTTGAACCTGATTCGTGCCCGAATGTATTTGGTACATCCTACATGGATGTCTTTGGGTGCCCAGATGGAGATGGAGATGGATACTCCGACGATGGAGATGCTTTCGACAATGATCCTTACCAATGGGCAGATAATGACGCTGATGGCTATCCTTCGAATACCAACGATCCTCGAGACCCCAATCCCTACGGCAGTGTCGATCACTTCGATGAAAACCCAACACAATGGAGCGACACAGATGGAGATGGATATGGTGACAACTTTGCAAATACATCTTGGACGTTAATCAGGCCCTCGGAATGGCCGGGACAATTGCTCTCGATGACGTCAATTCAATTGGTTCAAGTGGATACATTTCCCACGAATTCTGAACAATGGAATGATACTGATGGAGATTGGGTTGGTGATGAACCGTTTACAACGAGATCCGACTCTTGCCCATTGGCTTGGGGGGACTCTGTATGGGACCGTTTAGGTTGTCCTGATTATGACCAAGATGGTTATTCAGACCCAGGAAATGCCGGTCCCGGAGAAGGACTAGCAAGTCCAAATGGGGATGCGGATGCTTTTATCGATAACCCCACTCAGTGGCATGATTCAGATGGTGATGGGTTTGGAGATAACAAGTCAGGAACCTTTGGGGATGAATGCCCCGGAGAAGCTGGTACAAGCACAAGAGCAATCGAATGGAATGAAAATTTGCAAGCGTATGAAGATATCAACTGGTATGGTTGTGCTGACAATGACGAAGATGGGTATGCAAATAGTGGAGAGGCTTTTCCCAATGACCCTACCCAATATGCAGACACTGATGGAGATGGATTTAATCGAAATAATGTAGTTTCGTCCTGTGGAGATAACCAAACTGGAAACAATCCTGATTTATTCCCAACAGATGGTGCACAATGTACTGATACTGATGGAGATGGATATGGAGATACTCCTAGTGGATTAAATGGCGATTGGTTTCCTAATGACCCCACTCAATGGCACGATACCGATGGAGATGGCTTTGGGGATAACCCAAATGGGTCAAATCCCGATATTTGTCCAGGACAATATGGGACTGTAACAACCCCGACTGCAAGAGGTTGTCCAGATAGTGATGGTGATGGAATTCCTGACCCAGATGATGCTGACCCAACAGATCCATTTAATCAGACTGATTCTGATGGTGACGGGTGGATGGATGAAGATGGGCAATTCAATGATGATTGCCTCGATACCTTTGGCCAATCAAACAAAGGCAATTTGTATGGGTGCCCAGATGGTGACGGTGATGGCTGGGCTGACTCAATTGATGCCTTCAACAATGATTCCACACAATGGCTCGATTCCGATGGGGATGGATATGGTGACAATTACTTTTGGACTAATGTTACGGGTTATTCAAATCCCGAATCAGGATATGTTTGGGGCTGTGATATTGACCCAGACATCATTGCTTCTCGAATTCAAACTGGTGATGCTTTTCCGAATGAAGATACGCAATGGAGCGACACTGATGGAGATGGATATGGTGACAACTTCGGTACAGTACAAAATACAACAAATAGGCCAGAATGTTGGCCTGGAGAATTCATTGAAAATGCTAGAAATATTGACTCGTTTCCCCTGAGATATACGCAGCACAAAGATGCGGACTTAGATGGATATGGTGACAATAGTTCCGTAGGATCATTCCAAAGCGACCTTTGTGTTTCTGTCCAAGGATTTTCTTATCAAGGTGATTACTTCGGTTGTTTAGACAGTGATAGTGATGGCTGGGCTGATACACAAGATTCTTGTCCGTATGACCCAGATATCCATCTTGTTGGTCAAAAATGTATCATCACCGAGCCTCAAGGATCAAGTGAACAAGGTGATGATTCGGGAAGCGGTTCAAATGTTATGATATTTGTTGGCGGTGGGGTAATAGTATTCTTGCTATTACTCATATTTGTTGCTCTCGTTGCAAAACAAATGGGTGCACGAAAGCGCCTGACTGAAATTAGAGGATTTCAAGCCCAAGATGCTGCTTTCGCAGAAGAAGAAGCAGAAAGAAGGGAAAAATGGATTCAGCATTATCTCTCCCAAGGAGACATTGCTAAGGCAAAAGAACTTGGGTACATCGAAAAGGCTCAATGGCAAGTTCATCAAGAACAAACAGCTGCTGAGGCAACTGCTCTCCCAAGCATGGATGATTTACTCTAATCTGCTAAATCATCGTCAAATCGATTGAATGGTAATGCATCAAAGGATTCAATATCTGGTGCATTCAACGCAATGTTGTGTGCCAATACTTGTTCAATTGTAACCCAATCTGGAGTTGTTCCATCTATCCAATCATATCGATGACCAGGGATTAGCCTCCAATCTTGCGGTAACGATTGCAATAACTTTTTTGCATGCCGAAGGCTGCTCCATTGAGTTATTGGATCACTTCCTGGGAGATCGACTCGACCTGAACGCATCGTAAATAACAAGTCTCCTGCCACATACAACCCATGCCCATGGAAAGTTACATGCCCCGGTGCGTGCCCTGGTGAATGAGTTACTTGCAAGCAAATTTTTCCCACCCTCCACTCCACAGATTGATTTGGAGCATGGGTCCATATATTTGAAAAATCAGTTTTCCGAAAAATAATTCTCCCAAACAAACTAGGAGAAACTGATTCTTCATGGCCCCATATTTCGATTTCTGGGTGTTTTTTCGACAAGAAATTTACACCAGCAGTATGGTCTCTATGAGTATGTGTCAATATAATGTGAGTGGGCTCAAGTAAGGATTTTTTTAACGACTCAGACCACTGCTTCCCATCATATGGATCCACCAATACAACAATTCCGTTTTCTCGATCGATGAATGCAATATTCATGTTCCCAAAGGGGCCCATTTGGATTACCCAAATTTCTATGCCATCATCTCTAACAAAAATTGAATACTCATCCAAATGGGGGGGCATGTAAGTGCTAATCAACATGCAGTCATAGTGATTTTGTTTGACATTGGCCCCCCTTAGGGGGTGCCAATGGTTTCAAACGGGAGTACTGTACTCGATATCTAGGGGGAGGGGATGCAATGATGAATATGAGCCGTCGGTCGGCGAGTACCATGATTATGATCAGCGTGTTGTTACTAGCGCCTCTCACACTGACTACTGGTGAACAAGCCGCCAATGGATTAGAAATGATTATTGAAATTGAGGAGCCTGCAAATAATTTGTATCATTCCTCAAACTCGCCTCTTGAATTGACCGTTAAAATTCAGAACCATGGGGATGTAGTTAGAGAAATGGAGTACAATCCAGCCTGCCCATTTGATTTAATTATATCAAATAACGAATGGGAATGGAACTTAGATGATACTAGAATTTGTCCAGAACAAAGACGGGCTTTTGCCATTCAACCTGGCCAAACTCGTGTTTTGGACACATGGGGATGGGATTGGGATGATGTCCCAAGTGGAGTCATGACACTCGAGTTTGAACAGCCCCAGTCCCAACTCGTCGCAATTACAAATCTGAATTATCACAAAGCCATGGATATGCCCGAAAACCTTCAACTCAATTCTATACTAGGCGAAACTATTGGTACTCAAATTGGGCATACAAACGAAATGCCAGCAATGATCAAAATCAGCCTTTCCAATAAAGGTACATTACCACTTGAAATCCCATTTGATTCAAATTGTGCTATTGAAATGAATATTGATGAAACTTACAAGAGAATTACTGATATCAGTTGTGGTACTGGAATTTTACAACCAGGGAATGATATTGAATTGGGTTGGGTTGACTGGGATTTTGATGGTTCTAGCGAAGGTCTACATTCTATTGAATTTGGAATGACTGGAATCAGAAACGCAGCTTCCACCATAAATACGCAACTAACATACAATCCTGGAAAGCTTTCAACAAATAGTTTAATTCCAACAGTTACTGCTGATATCTCAAATTCTATGACTTGGTATTTCTCATTAGAGAATACTGATGATATAAGGTCCAAATTACATGTTGAGACGTCTTGTACAACACAAATGCACGTAATATCGCCGAAAGGAGAGATTATTTACAATACACGTGAAATTCTTGATTGTACATCTTCTGGAATAGAATTCACAATCCCCCCTCGAGACTCATACGTCCTGTCTGCGGGAACGTGGGATTTACTCGATCAATTTGGTTGTGAATTAGAAAATGGACTACACCTTCTGGTGGTTTCTCAACCTGAGTATGGATTAGTGGCGAATTATCCATTTAATTATTCTGGAAATGAAACCGGTGCGTTGTGTAAAACTGCCAATCAAGACATGTCTGATGTTTATTTTTCTGTTAATGATCTGCAAGTTATAAACCCGGATACTTCTAATGAGCACTTAACATTCGACATCAATTTGCAAAACCTTGGTGAAGATGAATTTGAAATATATTGGCCTACAACATGTGCTTTGGAAATAACCTTGTCACTTGTTGCTGAAGATACACAAGAAATTAGACGCGTTTGGAATGAAGGATGTTCTGATGTATTAGTTGGTCAGACTATGCTATTGGATGATTCTAGCTCACATCAATGGGGTGGGATTGATGTCCCATTTACTGAAAATGATGAACCTCTAGAGGATGGAAATTGGGTTATAACTATCAAAACCAATTCAATACCCGAATTAAGCACTGTTGCTGCACACAAATATGATGGATTCCATAATAGTGATGTCACAATTGCACCTGATCAAGAAATTGTTGAGGTCATAGATGATAATACTGAAGTGGATTTGTTATCTCCTGTTATCACAATTGTAGGTAATTGGCACTATGTCACAACATCAAACCAAGGGTGTTGGCTAATTACTGACAACCTTGGCAAAGAATGGGTTCTAATTTCAAATGTACATGATGGAGGGTGGAGCCCTCATCCTGGAATGAGCGGAACTTACCAAATTGAACAAGTGGATTCCCTTGGCGATTGTTCAACATGGGATGGCGTGGTCATACTCAACACAATCACCGAACAATCAATACAAATTAGTCCTGAAATATTATCGCCATCACCTTCTAATTCTGTCGAAACTCCTTCTGAATTAATTGTTGAAAATGCACCTACAGCGGCAGCTGTTGTTGCTACAACTTCACTTTCAATCATGATTTTATTATATATCGGAAATACTGAATGGATTCGAATTCCTGCATTACAAATTGGCATGGGGATGATGGGGATGATAAAACGTTCAAGAGAACATGATGGCGATTATCAACGTGGGAGAATAATGGGTTATCTTGCTGCTAATCCTGGTGTGCATTTCCGTGCATTACTTGGGGCCCTAGGCATGAGCAATGGACAATTAACTCATCACCTCAAAAACTTGCAAAATAACGAGCAAATATGGAGGCGTAAGGATGGACGATTAGTTCGATTCTACCCCGCCAGTATTCAACAAACTCTACAAGAAGAAGAACTACCTGTTCCTCTCCTCACGCCTGATTCAAATAGTCTTCAAGGGAAAATTCTAAGATTACTTGATGCAACCGAAAATGATATTGTGAATCTATCACAAAAAGAATTGGCTGTACGATTGGAGGCGAGTCAACAATTGATTAGTCATCACCTACGAACTCTGCAAAAATTTGGACTCATCGAACGTGAGAAAATTGGGATGCGATATCGCTATCAG